>JAPOOH010000358.1 GCA_026713505.1 Chloroflexota bacterium
GCGGCTCGCGGGCCTCTCCGGGTTCGTAAAGAGGAACGGGCGGTACTGCTGGTCCGCTTCGTCGAGGTAGTCCCACGTCTGCTCGCTCTCGATGACGTGTGCATCGGCGTCGATGGCCTTGTATTTCACCGCCGTGGTCATGTCCTCTCTCCTTTGGTGTATCGCTGCGCTTTCAGAACGCCGTTAGTATCCCGCACCTGTGTTCCGCTGACAACAGCCGGGCTCTTCTGTCGTTCCTGCGAAGGCAGGAACCGGGCAGCCCTGCCGCAAGGGGCCGACCAAGAAGACCAACCACCCCGAGATTCTGAACTCCTTGGTCGTGGTCCACGAGTGAATCGCACGGGCGATCTGGACTCCTTGGTCGCCTTGGTCAGGGGCGTTTCCAAGGTAACGGCCTGCTTCCCGCGACCAAGGGACCAAGGCGCTCATCGAAAACGAAGTTTCCGGTCGGAGCCATTGGCCAGATCTGTGGCTGGGGCTTGAGCTATAAGCACGATCTATGGCTGGGGCGGCGACCGCGGTCATGCAACCAGCGTACGCGGTGGAGGTGCGACTGCGTAAGGGGCAGATGTCGCGGACCCCGCAAACAGGGACGGACCGGATGCAGTTCGTGACGTGCCTGCGGCTACGCTATGGTACGGTCATCCGACCTACGAGAAGAGCTTCTGTCTTGCGACCACCTGCCCTCCTGGCCCTGACACTCCTCGCGCTGGCCGCGTGTTCTGAGGCGACGCCAACGCCTGCGCCAATCGCTACACCCCTTCCCCTGTCGACGCCTACCGGCACGCCTCTGCCCACGCCGACCCCGACACCCGTTCCCGTGGCAACGCCCACCGGCACGCCGATTCCCACGCCGACCGCCATCCCCGGTCCGGTCGGGTTCAGCTTCACATTCGATAGCGATGCCGAGGGATGGACCGTCGGCTTCGCAGACCTGCCCGCGGACTACGACCAGTCGATCTATGAGCTCGACCACGGGCATCGGCCGCTCCCGGACGGGCTGGAAGGCAACGGCATCTATGTCCAGGGACACAATCGCAGCGACGACCTCTTCATGTTCCTCAAGAGGCGGGTTGAGGGCCTGCAGCCGGACACCTCGTACGTGGTCGAGGTATCGCTCGACCTTGCAACCAACGTCGGGGCCGGTCTGATAGGCATCGGAGGCTCTCCCGGAGAGAGCGTCTTCGTGAAGGCGGGCGCCTCCAGCGTGGAGCCCGGCACGGTGGTGGACAGCATCGGCCACTCCAGGATGAACATCGACAAGGGCAACCAGTCCCAGGGGGGCGAGGCCATGGTTGTCATCGGCAACGTCGCTCACCCTGACGTAACGGGCCGGGAGTACCTCATCAAGACGCTGAACAACGACGAGCGGCCGCTGACCGTCGAGGCGGACGGTGAAGGCCGAGTCTGGCTGATCGTCGGCACGGACTCCGGGTTCGAGGGCCTCACCACCCTCTACTACGACAGCATCACCTACCGCCTGCAGGTGGTAGGCGGAGGCTAAGCAAGCGCATGCGACACCCGCCCCTTACGCCGCCACGCCAGTCTGGCTTACTACGCAACGCGTCGCGTCTGCCGCGCCTCCTCACGTAACGCCCACACTCTGCCCGCGATTACACGTACGCGCTCCCGCACCCCTTCGAGCGTGCCTGAGAGGTCGAGTGCGACAACTTCCAGCCGCTTACCAGCGCGCCGCACTGTGTAAGTGGCAGTGTTCGCCTCCCCTTTCGCATAGACCAGCAGCCCACCCGGCAGATTGAGTGCAGTGGTGTATGCCAGCAATTGATAGAGGTCTGCGTTGGGAACTCGCTCGCCCGTGACGTTCTTGTACTTCGCATCGCCAACGAACACGCAAGAGGAGCCGTCCCGCCAGGCGAGGTCAGGTCTGAGGCGGACACGCCCCTCCTCATCGAGCGAGGGTATACCGTACTCGCCGAACGTGCGGTCTGAAACGCCCAGCGCCTCCCGCAGCGCAACGGTGACGAACTCCTGGAAGACCTGGTTCATGTCCATGAGGAAGCCGGACGCGCGCACTTCTCCCCTGCCCGCCTCGAAAGCGCCGCGACGGAGGACGAGCCGCGCCAGCGTCACGACGCCCCGGTAGTGGTCGTTCAGCCGGTCGAACTTGACCTGCGGCACGTCGCCCGGAGGAAACTCCGCGTACGACACGTTGTCGAGCATCGCGGCGACCCATCCGAGGCCGCGCCGCGCCTCGGGCGAGCGCAGGCGCATCCCGGCGAGCCACATGCCCGCCGCCTTCACGAGACGGTTCGCCAGGATGTCGTCGGTGAACTCGTCGTAGCGCACCTCGACGGGCAGAGGGACGCCGAACCTGCGCCGTATCTGTTCATCGAACCGGATGCGGCCCCGCACGGTCTGCAGCGCCTCCTCCTCCGTGAGGTAGCCGTGGAGCAAGCCGCGTGCGAACGCGCGCCGCGCGGCAGCGGTGAGCGCGAGCGCCAGCGCGTCCGGCAACGCCGTGTGCTCTGGAAAATCGAAATCTGTCTTCTGAAACCTAATCCTTCCGATGGCGTAGCACGCGAGTGAGAGGAGTTGCGAAATGCCTATCTTCGGCTCGATGAACACCGACAGGCCACCAACCTCCACCCCACCGACAGTGGAGCCGGGCGCGAGCGCGTACATGCCCTGGTTGGCCGTGGGTCTTATGGAGAGGTCTAAGGACTTGGCCTCCCGTAGCAACGCTGCCAGTTCATCAGGCGAGAGCCAGTGAGGCCCGCTGGGAACGTACTCTTGCAGATCAAGCCGGCGCATCGCCCTCGCCGCCATCCTCGTCTACGGAGCCTGCGCCGTCCAGTTGCTCCGCGTTCGTACCTGTCCCGCCGGAACGCAGCTTGTTGAAGTCGAACTCGCCCAGACGTTCGTTCTGCCCGTAGAGGCGTTCTTCGATATACGGCCGGACGTCGTACTTCCAGATGCGCCTGGCGCGCTCTTCAGTCAGCCCCGGTTTCATGAAGTAACTCGGGCCGACAGCGGCGTGTCGGTCCTCCGGCCTGCCGTCAGCCAGTTTCTCGTTGGCACGGTCAACGATGTCTGCAACCCATTCCATGTGGCTGAGGCCATTGGCGTTGAACCAGCGGCGCAGCAGCCCTTTGACCGGCTCCGTGCCCGTGTCGAACTCCACGAAAGAGAACCGGCGGCGGAGCGCGAGGTCCACCAATGCGATGGAGCGGTCGGCAGTGTTCATCGTTCCGATGATGTACAGGTTCTCCGGCAGCGAGAACTCCTTGTCCGAATACTGGAGGCGAATCTTCTCTTTGCGATACTCCAGTAGGAAGTAGAGTTCGCCGAGCACCTTGCCGAGGTTTGCCCTGTTAATCTCATCGATGATGAGGAAGTGGTCTGCATCCTGTTCGTCTCCTGCACGCTCAGCCGCCCTCAATAGCGGGCCGTCCCGTAACTCGAATCCGGCCTGTCCGCCGCTCAGTTCCACGGGACGGAACCCCTGTGCGAAGTCTTCGTAAGCGTAGGACGGGTGGAACTGCACAAACGTCACCCGCTCCTCGCTCCCTGCCAGGTGCTTGGCGAGCGCACGAGCAACATAAGTCTTGCCCGTGCCGGGCGGTCCCTGGAAGATGACCTGCTTCTTCTCGCTGAGGAGGGTGGTGATTTCTTCGAGGAAGGGGACAGGGAGAAGCAAGTTGTCGGCGAGGGTCTGGATATCAGGAAGCCCCGGTGGGTTATCACGACCACCCTTAAGCGCCCAAACCACCGATTGCGCATCGAGGCGGTGGCGCAACGCGAGTCCGCGTTGGGTGGCTTCCTCTATGAACCTGTCGAGGAACTCCAAGGCATACTCATACATCTCCGCATCCGTGCCCTGTTTGGGTCTCGGATAGCCAGTTTGCTCGTAGGCCCAGTCGAACAGAGTTAATCGGTATGGAGGATATTCCTCAGCGTTCAAGCCCATCAACAGGATGGACACAAGGTTCGTCCGTGCTGCCGATGACAGGGGCAGATCCATGAGATGGCTTGAAAGCAGATGAAAGCGTGTCGCCAAGTGCTGCGTGGGAGGACCCCACAACGACATGATTACTCCCAATGCGTCATCAGGACGTTCATCGTCCGGGTGTTCATCAAGCCACTGATTGAATACCGAACGAGCACGCCAGTCAATCAGGTTATTCTCACCCCTCAGCGCTTTTTTCAAATCGTCTTGCCAATCATGGAGGACCGGCGGGTCGGCGTGCAACGCATCCCGTACGGCTGCGAGTTGGCGCCCTACCTCCAGTTTGTAGTTGATTTCCTCCTCTTCGAGTCGTCCGGTAGAGAGGTAATTCTGAGCACGTCTGATGAAGTCATCCCACGGGTTGGATGATGCTCTGTAGGCCATTATCCTGCCTTTGTGTATACTTTCATTCTTATATTCCCCGAAGCAATTCCTCCCTATTTCGCCCGGGCAGCCTTCTTCCGGACATTTTACTGTGAGGACTCTCTGATGCCGCTCTCCGTGCAGATAGTTTGATATAGGTGTCCGGTTTCCAGTTACTCTATTCGTAGAGCAGCACCGGTCGCCTATCTCTGCTTCGCAAACTTCACAAGGTATGCTCAATTCTGCGGGTACCATTACATCGTTCGATTGATCATGCTGGATAGATTCACTCCATGAGTCTGACTTGATACCATTATCGTGCAAGAAGCGGTCATAGTCCTGATCTTCATTTTCAAAAGTGAATCGAATCAGTGCGTCTGTCGCCCATGGCCGCTTTCCTGAGCTTGGCCAGACTTCCGACACAGTGGGTTGATATACAGGGTAGAAATACCACACCCGCTGATGGTACCCAGGTGTCCAATCTACTTCGACCCGTCGCCCGTCACCCAAGTTTCTTGAGACTGTCCCGATAGCCTTTATGTGCATCATCGAAATGTGCTTCTCTTGCGGGTACTCAAACGGAGGTTGTTTGAGCTTCTGCGCAGTTGCGGCCTTGATGGCAATACGATCGCCAGGTTGCATAGACTTGACACGTTCCTCGTAGGGACTGTCGCCGTCTACGAAGGCCTCCCAGATACCGTCACGCACGAATCGCTCCGTCTGGTCGTTCGTTCCGCCGAAGGCTGCTCCAACGAACCAGTAGGGCCGCTGATCGCCATCCTGTGGGACAGAGGTCATCGATGTTCTCCCGTATGTGACAAGTGAGGTGAAACCCATTATAGGCATCGGCCCCACTGCGACACCCGCCCCTTACGCCGCTGCCTCTGCCTGCCCTACCATGGTGCCTGCTGCGGGCCCGCGGCCCACGCGGACTCCCCGTCACGCCAGGAGTGAAATGGCCACAAATGGCGCGAAATGGCTCACTTTTCGCGGTGAGGGCCATTTCGATCGCAGGCCAACAGACTACTCACCGGATAGCAAAGGAGGCCCTATGTCCGATGTCAAGCCCATCCCGGACGGTTACACTGCCATCACGCCCTACCTCGTTGTCGAGGGCGCGATAGGCTACATTGACTTCCTGGCTAATGCGTTCGGCGCGGTGGAGCGCATGCGCATCCCCATGTCCGAGGACCTGCTCGCTCATGCCGAGGTCGAGATCGACGGCGCAATCGTCATGCTCTCCGACGCAATGCCGCCCGATTCCCCTGCCCAGCCGGCGCACATCCACCTCTACACCACAGACGTGGACGCCGCCTGCGCCCGCGCGGTGAGCGCAGGCGCAACCGTGGACGCCGAGCCCGAGACCCACTTCTACGGCGAGCGCATGGCAAGCGTGACCGATCCCTGCGGCATCCACTGGACGCTCGCCACTCACGTCGAGGACGTGGACATGGACACGCTCATGGAGCGCATGGCCGAGATGGGGACGGGTTAGCAAGGGGCTCATCAACCCCACACCCCGCCCCCACAGTACCCTCACCCTGACCCTCTCCCCTTGTAGGGAGAGGGGACCAAAGCGCTGGGCTACACCCTCTCCCCTTGTAGGGAGAGGAACCAAAACGCTGGGCTACGAGGTTGCCCGCTAAAGCGCGGAACGACGGGGCGAAGCGGCCTGATTCGTCGCCTGCTCAACGGGAGACGGCCTGCCCCCTCTCCCCCTGGGAGAGGGCTGGGGGTGAGGGTTCTCAGCATGACGCCAGCAGGATGCGCTAGACTCCGGCCATGACCAGCACATCGAAAGCTGCAGCCATCGTCGGGGTCGCCGAGTCCGACGAGATTGGGCTCGTCCCGCATAAGTCGGCGCTCGCCCACCACGCCGAGGCCGCGCACAACGCGCTCGCTGACGCCGGGCTGACGCGCAACGACGTCGACGGCCTGCTCACTGCCGGGTACGTCAACTACGACCTCGCCGACTACCTCGGCATCGCGCCGCGCTACACGGACACAACGACGGTCGGCGGAGCATCGTTCGTGATCCACGTCGGCCACGCCGTCAACGCCATCGCGAACGGCCTCTGCGAGGTCGCGCTCATCACCCACGGCCAGGCCGGACGCAGCAGCCGCGCCCCGGTGCCGCGCGACCCCAACCTCCCCGCCGCGATGTACGAGATGCCCTACGGCATGATCGGCATGCCGATCAACTACTCGATGGCCGCCACCCGCTACATGCATCAGTACGGCGAGGACCGGACGCGCCAGGCGATGGCCGAGATCGCCGTCTCCACCCGCAAGTGGGCGCAGCTCAACCCGAAGGCGATGATGCGTGACCCGATGTCGTTCGACGACTACCACGACTCGCGCTGGATAGCGTGGCCCTTCCACCTGCTGGACTGCTGCCTCGTCACCGACGCGGGCGCGGCCATCGTCGTCACGACGCCTGAGCGCGCGCGCAGCCTGCCGAAACCGCCCGTGTGGGTGCTCGGCCACGCGGAGCACCACGACCACGCCGGCATCACGACGATGCCGGCCCTGACATCGACGCCCGCGCGCTTCACCGGCCCCGCCGCACTCGGCATGGCCGGCATCACACACGGCGACATCGACCTGACGATGATCTACGACTCGTTCACGTACACGGTGTTGGTGACGCTGGAGTCGCTCGGTTACTGCGGGGCGGGCGAGGGGCCGGACTTCGTGGCGGGACAGCGCACCGCCCCGGGCGGCGACTTCCCGCTCAACACGAGCGGCGGCGGCCTCTCCTATACGCACCCCGGCATGTACGGCATATTCCCGGTGGTTGAGGCCGTGCGGCAGTTGCGCGCCGAGTGCGGCGACCGGCAAGCGCCGGACGTGTCGCTGGCGCTGGTGAACGGCACCGGCGGCGCGCTCTCGGCTACGGGCACCATCGTCCTGGGGGTGGAGTGATGACGAGCGGCGCGTACCAGGGCCCCCTGCCCGTCAAGCAGCCGGAGTCCGACTTCTACTGGGAGAAGGCGCAGGCGCACGAGCTGTGGCTGCGCCGGTGCAACCCCTGCGAGCAGGCCTACTTCTACCCGCGCGACTTCTGCCCGCACTGCGGCTCGCGCGACGTGTCGTGGGTGCGTGCCAGCGGCAAGGGCACGCTGCACACGTTCGCCATCGTGCACCGCTCGCCGATGCCCGCGTTCCGCGACCACGTCCCATTCGTCGTCGCCATGGTCGACCTCGAAGAAGGCGCGCGCATCCCCACAAACCTCACCGGCGTCGAGCCCGACCCCGAGCATATCAAGGTCGGCATGGCGGTCGAGGTCGCGTTCGCAGACGTCACGGATGAGATAAGCCTGCCGGTGTTCCGGCCAGCGTGAGGGGGGCTACCGAACCCCGATTGGGTTCCGCGTGTGGAGTTCGGGGAACAGTGAGAAGTCGCGGTCGAGTGTGAGCAGCGCGTCAACCCCGTGAGCAACGCAGATGGCGGCGATTCGGGCGTCGTGGACCACTCCACCGGTCACGCGTGGCTGCTGAACGAAGCGACGCAAGATGTCCAGGAATCCTTCGGTCTCTCCAATGAGGCGTGCCGACGGGGCCGCAGTCCAGGCCAAGAGTTGACGCCAAGCCTCCTGCGGGGTGGATGCGGCATCCTTCCATATCCGGCGGTTCGTGACGACGCTCAGGAATTCGTAGCAGCACGGCCAAGGGATCGCCCAGGCAACCTCGCCCTCCGAGAGTGAGCGCAACAGTCTCGATGCCTCAGGGCGCCAAGGGAACTCGCGCCGGTGCGCGTAGACCAGCAGATTCGTATCGACCGCAATCACGCAGCCTACCTGCCCTCGTAGATGAGGTCGCGCACCTCCGCCCAGGAAAGGTGTTCGAGGGGGTTGGGACCGTTCGGGTCCCCCACGCTCATGTCAGGCAGCCGGTAGAACTCCTGCTGGGGAACAGCGGACAGCGCTCGCCTAAGCCCATCCTCCACGAGGGCTCGCAGCGGCTGGCCTGTTTCTTTGGCATGGCGTTTGGCTCGAATGAGCAACTCGTCGTGGATGTCAAGTGTGGTCTTCATTTCGAAACCATACTACCCATATTGCATCATATGGGCAACCCATATCCAACGGACCTGACCCTTAGCCCACTTCCCCACCACACATCCGCACAAGCTCGTCAGCCAGATCTGGAAACCCGCTGAACACCTGTGCGCCACACTCCGCCACGAAGGGCGACGGTCCGTTCGGCGCCAGGACGAGGGTCATCATGCCGGCAGACAGCGCCCCCTGGACTCCCGTGTCGCTGTCCTCCACGACGATGCAGAGTGAGACATCCACGTTCATCACTTGCGACGCCTGCAGGAAGAGGTCCGGGGCAGGTTTCCCTTGAGGTACGTCGCACCCGCTGAATATGCGGCCCATGAAGTGGTCGAGCAGCCCGACCGCCCTGAGCTTCACGACGGTCTCGTCGACCGTTCCGTTGCTCGCGACGCACATGTGTACGCCGGTCCCGGCGACCCGTTTGACCGCATCGACCGCGCCGGGAACGGCAGTGAGTTCACGACTCGCGGCAACCTTCCTGGTCTGGAGACGTTCGAAGAAGTCCTCGGGTATCGCGACCTCGAAGCGACGAGCGAGGTCGGCGAACATATCGACGTCCAGCACGCCGCGGTACCGCCGATGGTCCCGCTCGGTCAGCGTGACGCCGAGTTCTCCCACTGCCTCCTGGGTGATGCAATTCCACACCGCTTCGCCGTCCACCAGGACCCCGTCGCAGTCGAA
>JAPOOH010000359.1 GCA_026713505.1 Chloroflexota bacterium
CCCCCCCCCCCCCCCCGGCGCGCGGGGGGGGGAGGGGCGGGGGGGGGGGGGGGGGGGGGAGCCGATGAACGTGTTCCGTGACCCCGCGAAGAACGACATCATCTGGATTCCGTTCGACCGTATGGACGATGAGGTCATCGAAGGGAAGACCGCAACCCCGAAAAACCCGCACCGCGAGGCTGAGGGGATGTCGACCGGCTCGTCCGGCAAATTCAACACGCTGAACCTGGAGTACGCCAAGCGCATCGGCGCTCCGCTGCCGCCGCCGTTCCCGAAGTCGGCCAAGACGACGGTCGAGGTTTCTCCCGGATAGCACGAGATTCGGAGTCGAAGCATGAACCTGGAAGGCATTGAAACAGGTACTCGCCTGGTAACGGTAAGCGGCGACGTTGTCGAGTTGCTGAGCCTAAGCGCGGACGGCGCCACCGCGAGCGTCCGGTTCGTCGATGTGCTTGGCGGGGCGGACGTCGCCGAGGGCGACGAGGCATCGCTCCCGTCCGAGGACATCGCCACGGTCGACGGCAACCGCTTCGTCGGACCGGGTCGGACCGCGTCTTACACCGGCGACAGCCGCGCATAGGCTGTCGCCGGGCATCGCCTCAAAGAGGGTGTTGACCCTCACGTAGCGTCAGGCTATACGCTGATGCTGTTATGAACACGCATCCACGCTCCTTTCGGGTTGGAGAGTTGGCAGCACGGGTTGGAGTTTCCGTGAGAACGCTCCACCATTACCACCGCCTCGGCCTCGTGCAGCCTTCTGCGCGAACGGAAGCGGGCTACCGGCTCTATGGCCAGCCTGACCTCCTTCGCCTGCAGCAGGTGCTCACCCTGCGTTGCCTCGGGCTTCCCCTTCGCCGCATCCGCGAGGTGCTGGACGGCGTTGGCTTCGACATCGCCGCGTCGCTGCGCATCCAACGGCACGCCCTGCGGGAACGCATCGAGGAGTTACAGCGCGTCGAGTGGGCGATAGGGAACGCATTGAGCGCGCAGGAGCGCAGTGGGGCGTGGGACTGGAACCTGGTGCTGGCGGCTGCGGAGGCAGCCGGGAACAGTGGAGGCAACCTGATGGAGCAATACTACACACCGGAACAGGTGGCGCAGTTCGCGGAACTTCGCTCCGAGACACCCCCCGAGGAGATCAAGGCTGTCGAACGCGAGTGGACGACGCTCCTGTCTGAGGTTCGAGCGTCCCGCGGCCTGGACCCCGCCAGCCCGGAGGCAAAAGCGCTCGCAGTGCGGTGGGACGCATTGCAAGAGCGGACGATGGCACACTTCGCGAGCAAACCTGGACTCATGGAGGCGATCCGCCGCAACTACGAGGCGGGTTCCTTTGAAGGCATGGACCGCGCTCCGCAGGCGGAGGACTTCGCGTTTATCCAGAGGGCGCGGGAGGCGTAGTCGGAGCTACTCCACTCCGAGGTAGCACAGCGCGTTCCTCCAGCCGATGAATTCTCGCTCCTCCGTGCTGAGGCCGAGCGCATCGAACTCCTCCTCCGGCGACGGCGTCTTGGGGCCCGTGCCCTGCCAGTCAGAGCCGATCATCACCTGGCCCGCGCCCACGTGGTCTATCAGGTAGCGCAGCGGGGCCGTGCCGAACGTGATGTCGTCGTAGTAGAGCATCGCAGCGTACTCCATCGGTGCTTTGGGAAGGAGCTTGCGGACGGGCTCGCGTGTGCGCCAGTTGTCGTCGCTTCGGGCGAGGAGCTGCATGAGCACGCCGCCGCCGTGGCTGATGCAGATGCGCAGCTCCGGCAGCTCCTCGAGCAGGCCGCTCCAGATGATGGATGCGCCCGCAAGTCCCGACTCGATAGGGAAGCCCAGCGGCGCATCCGCCACGATCGGCGGGATGTGCGCCAACCGGTCGGCGAAGGTGGGGCGGTTGGCGTGTGGGAACACCGAGAGGCCCAGTGCGGCGGCCTCGCGGAAGAAGGGACGGAACCGCTCTTCTCCGAGGCTGCGTCCTTCGATGTTGGAGCGAATCTCCACGCCGTGCAGACCCAGCTCCTTGATGACGCGCAACTCCGCAACTGCAAGCTCGATGTCCTGCATCGGGACGGAGCCGAGTCCGTAGAAGCGCTCCGGCTCCGCCGCAACCATACCGGCGATGGTCTCGTTCAGGTGCCGGGCGAGGTCCGCGCTGTCCTGTGGGTCCAGGTGGTACATCAGCAATTCGGGCAGGGGAGAGAGCACCTGCTTGTCGGTGCCTTGTCCCATCATCTCTGCGGCACGCTTCGGCGCATCCCAGCAGACGTCGCGGACCGTGCGGTATTCCTCTCCACTGATCATGATGGTGGCGCGCTCGCTGTCCTTCTGTTTCATCGAGGGGAAGGCGTCGCCGGAGGGACGGTCGGTGAGGTAGGGGAAGTCCTTCGGGACGATGTGCGTGTGCATGTCGATAATCATGGGATGTCGCCCTTTGCCGTAGTGTGGGGTAAGCCTACCATCGCATCCAGCCCCTTCGCAGGGGAGCGGATGTGCTGCGGGGGCTTGCAGCCGCGAGTATGCTGTAGGACAGAATCGAGGAGACCTACATGGGAGGCTAGCCATGGCGCTTCAGTTGGACCACACGATTGTCCCCGCCTTCGACAAGGTAAAGTCCGCCGAGTTCATCGCGCGGATCTTCGGGCTCACCTACGACGGCCCCTACGGCCACTTCGCTCCGGTGAAGATCAACGACAAGCTCACCCTGGACTTCGACGACCTGCGCGAGGGTGAGGCGAAGCCGCGTTCCAACCACTACGCGTTCCTCGCCACCGACCAGGAGTTCGACGAGATCCTGGGCCGGATCAAGGGTGAGGGCGTCGTGTACGGCAGCGGTCCGGGCACGCGAACGGACGGCAAGATCAACTACAAGCACCAGGGACGTGGCTTCTACTTCGAATGCGAGAACGGCCACGTGTGGGAAGTCATCACCCACACCTACATCGCCAGCTCGCTGACCAACTGATTCCCACCCCACC
>JAPOOH010000523.1 GCA_026713505.1 Chloroflexota bacterium
CTTTCCTAAATCCAAGCGCCAAGGTACCCCATATATCGCCAACAGCCGCCTAGCTTCCACTTCTCACTATAGGAGGTGAGTATATATGAAAGAAGCAGTAAAACTGACCGCAGAAGACTTAGGCCTCAGTAAAAACGAGAGCCGAGAACTGGCGCGTCTACTAAAACCCTACATCAAACTTGCCGGTACTTTTTTTCGTACAAGGGACAAAGACCCCAGAGGCTTAGTTGAAGAATCGTGGAAAACATGGATACCAAGTAGTGTTAAACAACTACTCGCTAATTACATAACGCCATATGAAGCGACTAAAAACTCGAAGCCCGACAGTCTGCAGAAAATGGTCGAATACTACGATCCGCGCACCGGTGAATACGACACTAAGATTTACGAGTTGGCACTAGAGCCGGGCGCCGGTATCGAAGTATATGGCGAACTCGGATTACACCCGTCAAAACTAAAACTTGTTGTATTTGACGCGGACAACTGGAGTGACGAAAAACATGCGATGTTTATGGAAAAATACGGCGACCGCGTTGTTTATGCCGCTAAATCCAATAAAGGTCAAAGGCGTCATTACTATTTCAAATTTGACGGACATGCCACAAATAGCGACGTGTTTTATTTCAATATGGAAAAGGCCGGCGATGTTCGCAGCACCGACGGGTATATATGTATTCATACCGTCAGAACGCTGCTGGAGTTATTGCGCGTTTTAGCCGATAAGAACCTGCCATACCTAAAGACGCGTGAATTCAATCAGCTCACAGAAAAGCCGGCCACGCTATCTAACAATCCGATACACACCAAGAACGAACTCGTACTGACACTTGAAGAATTGTCTGAATTCGTACCGGCCGGGGCTAAAGAAAGTGTCGAACATACAGTAGCTATACGCTGTCCTAATCCAGATCACGACGACCACAATCCAAGCGCCTTTTACAACACCGACACCGGTTATATCGGGTGCTCTAACTGTGGCCGTGTCGGTTATGTGGAAGAGATTAAACGTGCCGCAAGAGGGTGCGAAATTGACCACGAAGCCTTTGATAAGACGCAACTGCAGCAACTTGACGACACGATTTTAGACTGCTTGGATAACGGCAATATCTCCTACATCGAAGATACCATGCGCCGGTTCAATGAGACCACCGGTGTTTGGTGGTATAACTCAGGCAGAGATTCAAAAGCTGAAACCCTTGCGGGGCATTCACGCAGCGTAGGTGATATAGGCGTTTGCCGTAAATGCTTGACCTCGCACGTAAGGGACGCGTTATGGGACAGATTAAAGGCGCCCGGGCGTAGAGTAGACCTAGACGATGAAAGACACATAGGCGTACCTTTTTACGTCGACGGCAAGCCAATGCTTATTGAGCGTAAGAATAGCCGGTTAATGGTTAGAAAGCCGGAACAGGATGATTATTTAGTAGACCAAGACTTCGCGGGAAGCAAAGTTGGTTTAACGTCAAAAGATATAGCGAGCATAAACGATCCCGGCAGTGAATACGATCACATGCTGAAGACAATGCTGACGGGTACCGATAAAGGCCAGTGGGCGTGGTCAAGTGAAGTGTACGATTACCAACTCTACTTAGGCGCCTGCGTACTGAACGGTAAAGACTCCAAGAAAATCCAGTGGCTTATAGGCCCAAGCGGTAGCGGTAAGGGTACACTGTTAGAAACCTACGAATACATATTAGGCAACGACCTGTTCACCTTTAAGGAGTGTAAA
>JAPOOH010000360.1 GCA_026713505.1 Chloroflexota bacterium
ATTGCCGAAGTGCCCGAACACCAGCGCGATCGAGAGCGAAGCGAACCCCTCGCCCATGTAGTTGAAGTGCCGGGCGACGCCCCAGTAGCCGCTGTACAGGATCTTCCGCCCTCCCGCTTCGATGTACTTCGGCTCGATGATGCCGAGGAACTTGCGGTCCGGCCACCGCTTGAACGTGTACTTCTGCATATTGGCGCCGCGCGAGATGCTCCAGCCGAACAGAAGGAGCGCAGCCGTGCCGATGAGCCAGACGTACGTCCACGGCGCCGAGAACCCGGGGTCAGGGTGCGCGGCCATCCCCCACAGCGGAAGGATGAACAGCCACCCGTAGACCACGAGTCCGCCCCAGAACAGCATGAAGCCGAGCCGCTCGTGGATCAGGTCGTAGGTGTAGAGCTGGACGCGCTCGAAGACGAAGTAGTCCAGTATGTAGAACGTGAAGAACCCCGCGTACAGGAAAACGCCCGGATTGAAGTCGTCGCCGAAGCGGTCGTAGTGGTACGCGGCCCCGGACAGCGCGTTGAGCGACAGCATCGACCCGCCCACGACGTAGAACCACATCTTGACGTCGAAGCGGTTGTTGAAGAAGGAGATCTCCCGCACGCGCCCGGTCCACAGTTCCGCCAGCAGGCCCTTCTGCCCGGTCTTCTGCTGGGTGAGCACCGCCAGCAGCGCGAAGATGAGCGTGAAGACCGTTCCGCCCGCCACGGAGTAGACCGACGCCCGGTAGAACCACTCGCGCGGCATCCCTGTGATCTCGGTAGCCCACACGATCAGCACGATGACGAACACCAAGAGACCGTTCAGCCGGTAGCTGCGCGGTTCGCCGGTTGCCTCGTCGATGACATAGCCGGGGACCCGCCTCGCAGGCAGCACGGTCTGTGCCACGGCGAACACGGCGAAGACGATCAGCGGGGTGAAGAACCCCCAGACCGCTTCCGTCCCGGATAGCTCGAACAGGTGCTCGATGCCAAGCCATTCGATCATGACGGGGTACCCCCTTCCGCCCGGCGGGCGGGGCCATTATGAATATGGGTGCGGAAGCGGGTCAATGACCCACGGGTCCATTCACGAGCGGTACTTTCGCACCACTCTCTCGAGCTCGTCCAGAGGGAGAGCGTGTGCCGTGCGCCCGTTCAGGCCGGTCATGGTCTCCGCCGAGGTCAAGGCGTTGATGATGGACTCTTCCACCGCCTCTGCGGTGGCGTCAAAGAGGGGGTCGATGTGGTCCAGGGGCAGCATCCTGACAGCGAGGGGCTCATCGGCGCCGGTGACGTGGTTCCCGGTAGAGAAGGCCAGGAAGATGTCGCCGCTGCCGTTGTGCCCCGACCCTCCGGCCCTGGCCAGGCCGACAGTGGCCCGCGTCGCCAGCCGCCGGCACTGGACGGGCAGCAAAGGCGCATCCGTAGCCACGATAATGATGATGGAGCCGCCGGTGCGGGTGCTTCGGGGCAGGGGCGTTACGTCTGGCCCTATCTCCATGCCCACGGGGACGCCATCGACGCGCAGGTCGGCGCGGGCGCCGTAGCCGTAGTTGGCCTGTACCAGCGCGCCTACGGTGAACCGGCCGCTCCTGGTCTCCACCAGCCTGGACGACGTGCCGATGCCACCCTTGAAGTCATGGCAGATCATGCCCGTGCCGCCCCCGACGCACCCCTCGGCGGGGGTCCCTCCGGAGGCTGAGGCGATGGCCTGGAAAACGTGCTCCTTCGTAACGTGGAAGGCGTCGATGTCGTTGAGAAAGCCGTCGTAGGTCTCGGCGACAACCGGCAGCAACCAGCTCTTGGCGTAGCCGTTGTCGATCGCGTACTCCACCAGGGCGTCCCGTACGAGGCCCACCTGGTGGGTGTTGGTGATGCCTATGATCGACCCCAGCATGCCGGACTCCTCGATCCAAGGGATGCCGGTCATCTCCCCGTTGCCGTTGAAGGAGAAACAGCCGCAGAAGGCGTTGTCGTTCCAGATGTCGCCTTCACGAGGAACGACAACGGTGACCCCTGTCCGGGCGATGCGCGGGCTGTCGTGGACAAGGGTGGTGTGGCCCACCAGGACGCCGTCCACGTCAGTGATGGCGTTGTACCTCCCGGTGGGGATGCGGCCGATGGCAAGGCCGAGGTCTCGATAACGTGCGCGCGGCATGACGTCCTCCGGATCTTGGATGCCCTTTGTCAGAACGGAAGATAGCACCAAGCCAGCTTCCTGCTCCTGCATGAATCGTTCCCGCCTCCACGGCTGCCGCCCACGCCTCTTTCCTCCTTTTGGTATGCTCGCTCCCGACGCCCATCTCCCGTGACGGAGGTCCGCCATGACCACGCGCCAACTGCCCACCGAAGAGGAAGTGCTCGGCTATTTCGAGTCGCTCAGCAATTGGGGGCGCTGGGGCGACGACGATGAGCTCGGCACGCTGAACCTCGTCACGCCGGAGAAGCGCAAGCAGGCCGCGGCGCTGGTGAAGGACGGCATCAGCATCGGCTGCGCGCGCCCCGTCAGCACACAGTACGCGCTCGACCAGCCGATCACGCCCGTCCACTTCATGGTGGACACCGGCGAGGAGTACTGCCTCGACGACGAGAAGGAGTGGGTAACCCAGAGCTCCGGCGACTACTTCGGCATGGCGATCCATGGCCCCGGCCAGACCCACCTGGACGCGCTCTGCCACCAGTTCTGGCAGGGGAAGATGTACAACGGACGCCCCTCCAGCCTCATATCGTCCAGCGGCAAGGCTGCATTCGGCGCCGTGGACGGCATGAAGGACGGCCTCGTCACGAAGGGCGTGCTGCTCGATCTGGCGAAGATGCGAGACGTCCTCTGGTACGAGCCGGGCGAGGCCGCCTACGTTGACGACCTGGAGGCGGCGGAGAAGGCGCAGAGCGTGCGTTTGGAGGAGGGCGACGCGCTCCTTGTCCGGTTCGGTTGGACGAAGCGGCGCTACATGCTCGGCCCGGTGCCGCGCGACGGCGGACGCGCCGGGCTGCACGCCTCCTGCCTGCCGTGGCTGCACGAACGCGGCATCTCCGTGCTGGCGTGCGACAGCGCGCAGGAGGTGCGCCCGACCGGCTACGATCGCTTCTTCGGGCCGATCCACTCGGTCGGGCAGGTGGCGATGGGGCTGTGGCTCGTGGACAACGCGGACTTCGAGGCGCTCGCCGAGGCGTGTGCGCAGACGGGGCGCTACGAGTTCATGTTCACCGTCTCGCCGATGAACTTCCCCCTGGCGACCGGGTCCCCCTTGAACCCCGTTGCCATCCTCTAGCATGACCCTCCGCCCCGCGCGCGAAGGCGTATCCGGCCCGCTCTCCCTTCGAGGAGACCTTTGCGCAACTCCGTCGGCGCAGCGGGACTCTTCCCACCCACCCGCCCGAACGCTTGAGGAGGACACCCCCACGCCGCGGCCTGCGCCCGTGGCAGAGGGGGTTCCCCCTCTGCACTCCCCCATCCCGCAGGCTGCTCCATGGCTCGACAAGCTCACGACGAGCGAGGCGAGAGTTACGCAAAGGTCTCTACCAGTTGAGCGAGTACGGCTGTGGGGCGCGGGATCATGGGGTGCGGGTCTGTCCATTCCGGGCGCCCGACGGGGCGTTCGCTAGCCCATGGACGCCATTACGACGGCGCTCGGCTACCTGTTCGACCCTCTCTACTGGGGCGTGCTCCTGAGTGTCGTCGCGCTTGCCGCCATCGCGAGCGCCATACCGGGCATGAACGCATTCCTCGTGATGGCCCTTGCATTCCCCTTCATCCTCTTCGAGGTCGACGAACCTGCCATCGGGCTCGTGGCGCTGGCCACCATCAGCGGCGTCAGCAACACGCTGGACTCGGTGCCGGCCATCCTCATCGGGCAGCCGAGCGCCGCGACGCAGGTGACGTTCCTGGAGGGGCACCAGCTCGCCCGGCAAGGGCGTGCGGCGCACACCCTGGGGGCGGTGTACGCCGTTTCCGCGCTGGGCGGCATCGTCGGCGCTGCTCTGTTGACGATCGCCATCCCTGTCGCGAGGCCGTTCGTGCTGCGGTTCGGCTTCCCGGAGCTAGCGGCCACCGGCATGGTCGGCATCGTGATGGTCATCGTGTTGAGCCGGGGTGAGATGGTGCGCGGCCTCATCTCGGCGCTCGTGGGGATGCTGCTGGGCATCATCGGCTCCATGGGCAGGCTCACGGTGGACCCGTTCGTCAGCATGCCGCTCATTCCGTTCATCATCGGACTCTTCGCGCTGCCGGAGCTCGTGGACCTGATGATGAGCCGCCGGCCTGTTGCGGCGGAGGGTGCGACGTTCGGCAGGAGCGAGGTGCTGCGCGGTGTGAGATACGGCATCTCCCGCTGGAAGATGACGGTGCGCCAGTCCGCCTTCGGCGTCTTCCTGGGGGCGATCCCCGGCGTCGGCTCGGCCGTGGTGGACTGGTTGGCCTACGCTTTCGGCATCATCCTCGCGAAGGACCGCTCGGGGTTCGGGAAGGGCTCGCTGGACGGCGTGCTGTTCGCCGAGTCCGCGCAGAACGCGAAGGAGGCGGGCGCTGCGCTCCCCACGCTTGCGCTCGGCGTCCCCGGCGCGCCGACGTGGGCGCTGGTCGTGGTTGCGATGATCCCATACGGGATCGCGCCCGGCCCGGAGATGCTCGGGTCGCAGGCGCACATCACCATCCTGCTCGTCATCACGCTGGCCCTGGCAAACCTCATCATCTCCGGCATCGGGGTGGGTGTCACGGGCTTCCTCGCCCGGCTCACCGCCGTTCCCTACCCCATCATCGGCGCCATCGTCATCCCTGTCGCGCTGCTCGCCACGTTCGTGGACACGACGAGCTGGCGCGGTATCCAGGTGGCGCTCGGCATCGGAGCGATGGGACTGGTCATGAAGCGCTACAGCTGGCCGAGGCCGCCGATGATCCTCGGCTTCATCCTCGTAGAGGTCATCGAGCGGAACCACTTCAACGCGGTCAGCCTCCACGGCTACGGCGGCTCGCTCACCCGCCCCATCACCATCGCGATCCTGCTCATCGCCGTTACGGTCGCGGCGGTGCTGCTGCGCTCAGTCACACGCATGGAGCGTGAAACGGAGCTCGCCGTGGAGAACGCGGACGCCGAAGGCGCGCCCGCTCGCCGCTGGAGGGAGCGCTTCCTTAACCCGGACGTGCTCATCCCGCTCGTGGTTATAGCCGGTGTGGGACTGCTGCTGTGGGACCATCTGCAGAACCCGGTGCAGGACCGGTGGCGCTTCACCACCTACCCGTTCTGGCTGCCGGCGATCGCGCTGGGGTTGCTGGCATTCGAACTCTGGCGCGGCATCAGGGGCCGGCCGCCGGTCTCCACCATCATGGACATCGGGCTCGTCAGCAGTGGCACGGAGGGTGCGCGTGGAGCGGCGCTGCGGATGCTGGGGCTGTTCGCGCTCTTCCTGCTGGTTGGCACGACCGTCGGCCTCAAGTGGGGGGCGCTCGCATTCGCGCTCGCCGGGCCGGTGGTGATGCTGCGGGGGCATGGGCGGTGGCTCATGGCGCTCATCACGGCAGCGGGGGTCTGGACATTCATCTACGTCTTCCTGGACAACATCCTCTTCATCATCTACCCAGAGCCGTTTATCCGTGAGTGGTTCACCAGTTCCGGCTAGTATGTGCTATCATGTATCAGCGATCACCTGAGTCCCGTCGAGAAGAGGCATGACAACCGAGCCCCTACAGCCGCAGCAACCCGCTCAAGAGGCGATCCCGCAATACTTCGTGGACTTCGTACAGGAGAACGCGCGTCAGCACGCCGAACTGGCGGCGAGCCTCAGCCGCCTGGAGGTTAACCACACCTCCAGCCTCGCCGAAGTGAAGTCCGGATTGCATGAGAGCGTGGGCCAGGCGCGGGAGGAGGTGCGTGAACGAACCGACGGCTTGCGCGAGAGCGTCGCCGAGGTGAAGGGTGCAGTGAATGTCATCAGAAACTTCACCATCGCCACTTTCGGCGCGATGTTCACGCTCATGCTCATCGTTCTGAGCGCAGCCCTTCGAGGAGACCTGCCATGACCACTGACAGCAACCGCATCAGCCGCCTCGAAGGGGCCTATGAGCATCTGGCGACCAAGGCCGACCTGCACCAGATGGAGAACCGGCTGATCCGGTGGCTGCTGGGAGGCATAGCCGCGGCTGTTGCTGTTGCGACGGGACTGGACAGGCTGCTGGGAGGTTAGGCGCGGCGCAACTCCAACAGCGCGTCGGAGAGATCGTCCGGGAGTGGCGCTTCGAACGTCTTACGCTCTGTTTCGTCCGGTGGCAGGGCTATCTCCAGCCTCGCGGCGTGCAGGAAGTGGCGCGGCACGAGGGGCGAGTGCCTGCCGTAAACCGGATCACCCACGAGCGGGTGGCCAATGGACGCGAGGTGCACTCGTATCTGGTGCGTGCGCCCCGTGACCGGGTGCGCCTCAACGAGCGTGAACGCGCCGAACGGGCCATCGAAGCGTTCGATGACGCGGTAGTGCGTCAGCGCCGACCGGCCCCCCTCGACGACCGCCATCTTCTTGCGCTGCCTCGGATGCCTGCCGATGGGCGCGTCGATCTCACCCTCTGCATCGCGCACTATGCCGGTGGTCAATGCGGCGTAAGACTTGCTGACGCTGCGCTCCTTCATCTGGCGCGAGAGGCTGCGGTGCGCGGCGTCCGTCTTGGCGACGACGATGAGCCCGGACGTGTCCTTGTCCAGCCGGTGCACGATGCCCGGGCGCTCCACCCCGCCGATGCCGGGCAGGTCCGGCACGAGCGCCAGCAGCGCGTTCACGAGCGTACCGTCCGGGTGGCCCGGCGCAGGGTGCACCGTGAGCCCCGCCGGCTTGTCCACGACGATGAGCTGGCCGTCCTCATAGACGATGCCGACGGGGATGTCCTGCGGCGCGAGGTCGAGCGGCGACGGCGGCGGCACAACGACCACGATCACGTCCCCCTCGCGCACGGCAGCCGACGGCTTCACGGGGCACCCGTTCACGGTGACGCGGCCTTCCCGCGCGAGCGCAGCCGCGCGGGAGCGGCTGAACGACGGGTCGCGCGCCTGGACGAACGTGTCCACGCGGGCGCCGGCGTCGTCCTCGTTTGCGGTGAATCGGGCTTCGCTGGTCTGCATGGCTCCGCAGCGGACGGGGTGTGCGTCCGGGAGGCTGCTAGTCGGCGTACTCTTCGTCGCCGGGGATGCTGGTGGTCACGAGCGCGGGACGGGGGATGGGCTTCGTGAGCAGGATGACCGCGCCGAAGACGATGATGCCGGTGACGATAGAGGCGTCCGCAAGGTTGAAGATGTACCACGGGCCCACATCGATGAAGTCGGTGACGTGCCCCTGGGTGATGCGGTCGGCGAGGTTGCCGAACGCTCCCGCGAACATGAGCCCGAGGCTCGTCTGCACCCATACGCCCGGCGTGCCCTGCGAGCGGTAGAAGAGCAGCAGCACGACGATGCCAAGGGCGGAGGCGATGGTCAGCGGCATGTTCTGCCCTCCGAAGAGCCCGAACGCGCTGCCCGTGTTCGCGACGTGCGTGAAGCGAAGGAAGCCCTCCTGCGGCCAGGAGGTGCCCATCGGCAGGTAGAGCACGATGCCCAGTTTCGAGAGCTGGTCCGCCGTGAACGCGAGCAGCGCCACGAAGAGGACCAGCCCATGCCTGTTCAGGAGCGCAACCATGGCCGACAGTTTATCAGCACGCGCTGGTAGAATCGCCGCATCCCCGAGGAAGGACGATGGATGATGGCGAACAACGTGATTGACCTGCGCAGCGACACGCTCACCAAACCGACCGATGCTATGCGCCGCGCGATGGCGGAAGCGGAGGTCGGCGACGACGTCTACGGCGAGGACCCGACCGTCAACCGGCTGGAGGAGACCGCCGCGCGACTGATGGGCAAGGAGGCCGGCCTCTACGTGACGAGCGGCACGATGGGGAACCTGGTCTCGGCGCTCTCCTGGTGCAACCGCGGCGAGGAACTGGTCTGCGGCGTTGACGCGCACCTGCTCGTCAACGAGATGGGGGCCATCGCCACGTTCGGCGGCGTGCAGATGCGCGCACTCCCTAACGACCACCGTGGTCTCATGGACCCCAACGACGTCGAGCTGATCGTCCCACCGGGTGGCTTCTTCCCGCGCATGGCGCTGTTGACGCTCGAGAACACGCACAACCGGGGCAACGGCGCGGCGTACACGGTCGAGCAGATGCAGCCGCTGGTGGACGTAGCGCGCTCGAACGGCATGGCCGTGCACATGGACGGGGCGCGGATACTCAACGCGTCGGTGGCTCTCGGCCTGCCGCCGTCCGAGCTGGCGTCGGTCGCCGACTCGGTAACGTTCTGCCTGTCGAAGGGGCTCTCCGCGCCTGTGGGGTCGGTCGTCACGGGCAGCAGGGAATTCGTCGCGCGGGCCCGGCGCGTCCGCAAGATGGCGGGTGGCGGGCTGCGACAGGCGGGCGTGCTGGCCGCCGCGGGGCTCGTCGCGCTCGACACGATGGTCGACCGGCTCGCGGAGGACCACGCGAACGCGAAGCGCCTCGCCGAGGGGCTTGCGAGCATCTCCGGCTTCCAGGTCGACCCCGACACCATCGAGACGAATATCGTCTACGCGGAGCTGGACGACGGCGACGGTCCCGGGACGTCGGCGCGGCTGAAGGAGCGCGGCGTGCTCGGCAACGGGCGCTTCAACTGGGTGCGCTTCGTACCGCACTACGGCATCACCGCAGAGGACATCGACGAGGCACTGGACGCCATCGAGAGCACGGTGAAGGCCGGCGTGTAGGGGACACCCTCACCCCAACCCTCTCCCAAGGGGAGAGGGAGCAGGCACCCCCGCCCGATCCCACGCCGTGTGACCTGGAGGTCACTCTGGATTCGCGCTTTCGCGGGAATGACGGGACTCGGCCCCGCGTTGCATAGGCGGCGGGGCGTACGTAGACTTCGCGCGCGGTCAGTGGCCGCGTGCACAATGACCAACGGGGAGGCGCAAGATGCCCGTTATAGACGCAGATACCCACATAGACGAACCGGAAGAGGCGTGGCAGTACATGGAGGGAGCCGCAGCGCGGTTCCGCCCCGTGACGATCTCTCCGCGTGAGGGCGTCGTCCCCGGCGGGATAGACGCCTCTGCGAGCCGCTGGTGGCTCGTGGACGGCAGGCTCCGCCAGCGGATGATCCGCAACGACGAGCTGACCGGCACGACGCTCAACTCGCGCGAGCTGCTGGACGTCAACGAACGGCTGCAGCACATGGACGAGCGCGGCGTCGACATGCACGTCATCTACCCGACGTTCTTCCTCTCTTACATCACCGGCAACCCGGAGGCGGAGCGGGCGCTGACGGACAGCTGGAGCCGCTACGTGGCGAGTAAGTGCGCGCCGACCGAGGGGCGTCTGCGTTGGGTGGCCGTGCCGCCGCTGCTGGACATCGATGCGTCGGTGAGCTACCTGCGCTGGGCGAAAGAGAACGGCGCGGTGGGCGTGTTCAAGCGCGGGCTGGAAAACGGCAAGCGCGTGAGCGACCCGTACTTCTTCCCGCTGTACGAGGAGGCGAGCGCGCTGGACATGCCGATCTGCATCCACACCGGCAACGGCAACCCGACCGAGGGCCGGATCGGCCACGGGGACAGCCTGGGCGGCATCCCCATCATGGACGCGTTCCACGCGCTGGTGCTCTACGAGGTGCCGGACAAGTTCCCGAACATCCGCTGGGGCTTCATCGAGGCGGGCTCGAC
>JAPOOH010000361.1 GCA_026713505.1 Chloroflexota bacterium
ACCCCCACTCTTTGATGTCCTTCGACTCCGCGTAAGTCCCGTTGATGCCGTAGTTTCCCTGCATCGGATACGTGGGTACGAGGATCTGCCCCGCATAGGACGGGTCCGTCAGCATCTCCTGGTAGCCGGACATACTCGTGTTGAAGACAACCTCTCCGAATGCATCTAGCTCGGCCCCGAAGGCGTAGCCTTGGTAAACCGTCCCGTCGCTCAACACCAGGTACGCCGTCGTCACGGCCTGCCTCCTCCGAACGCGATCTCGCCGCCCGCGATGGTCATCCGCACCCTGCCCTGGAGCGTTTGTCCGGACAGCGGCGTGTTCTTTCCCTTGGACGCGAAACGGCTCACGTCAACCGTCCAGCGCTCCTCCGGGTCGAACAGCACGACGTCCGCCGGTGTGCCGACGGCCAGCGACGCCAGGTTCGCATAGCGCTCGCCCAGCACCGACGCCGGCCCTCCTGTGAGCCGAGCAACGAGCGTCGGCAGGTCGATGGCGCCCAACCGGACGAGGCGCATCAGCGAGCCGAGTGCCGTTTCGAGCGTCGATATCCCGACCGCCGCCTCGTCGAACGGCGTCGCCTTGTCCCCGAACGTGTGTGGCGCGTGGTCCGTGGCCACGGCGTCTATCGTGCCGTCGCGCAACCCTTCCACGAGCGCATCGCGGTCGGTGCGCGACCGCAGCGGTGGGCTGACCTTGGCCCGCGTTTCATACGCGGCGAGCGTGAGCGGTCCGGCTATGCCGTCCGTCGAGCCGTTCGCGCCAAGCACCCACTCATCTGTCATCGTCAGGTGATTGGGTGTTACTTCCGCCGTAACGCGCAGCCCGCGACGTTTGGCCATACGCACCATCTCGACGGCGCCCGCCGTGCTGACGTGCGCAACGTGGAAGTGCCCACCGGTCAGGCCGAGCAGTGCGATGTCCCGTGCCACGAGCGATTCCTCCGCAGCCGACGGGTACCCCGCGAGTCCCAGTCGCGAGGACGCCGCCCCTTCGTGCATGCCCAGCCCAGCCGTGATGGAGTGGTCCTCGCAATGGTCCATCACCGGCAGACCGAGTTCTCCGGCGTAGAGGAGCGCATGCTCCATGAGCAGACCCGTTGCGACCGGGCTCCCGTCGTCCGTGAATCCGACGACTCCCGCCCGCGCAAGCTCCTCCATGTCCGTCAACTCGACGCCCTGGCGTCCTCGCGAGACCGCGCCGAACGCCAGCACCCGCACGGGCCCGGCCTCCCGTGCGCGGTGCGCGATGAAGTCGACAACCGCCGCCGTGTCTATCGCCGGCGATGTGTTCGGCATCGCGCAGACAGTCGTGAACCCTCCGGCTGCAGCTGCAGCGGTGCCCGTTTCGATGGACTCCTTGTCCTCGAATCCCGGCTCGCGCAGGTGAGCGTGCAGGTCAATGAACCCGGGCGCGGCAACGAGCCCCTTCCCGTCTACAACGAGTGCGTCCGCGGGAGCCGTCTCCGGCGCATCTGCGATGACGCCGTCCCGCATGAACAGGTCGCCCGTGCGGTCCGACCCCGAAGCCGGATCGATGATCCGCGCGCTGGTGATGAGTATCGGCCTGCTCACTCCGCCACCTCTTCCTGTCCGCCGGTGAGCAGCTGATAGAGCAACGCCATCCGGACCGCGACCCCGTTCGTCACCTGCTCCTCTATCTGCGCGCCCGGCCCGTGTGCGAGCGACGACGCGATCTCGATGCCCTCGTTCATCGGGCCCGGATGCATCAGCAGCGCCCCGGGCTTTGCCCTGCGGTAGCGCTTCTCGGTCACCTGCCAGCGGCGCGTATACTCGCGCATGCTTGGCAGCATGCCCGCGCCCTGCCGCTCCTGTTGAATGCGCAGCGCAATCACCGCGTCGGCGCCCTCCCTCGCTCGGTCGCGGGCGTGGTCGACGCTCCCGCCCGGCAG
>JAPOOH010000362.1 GCA_026713505.1 Chloroflexota bacterium
GGCGCCATCTTCAGCTTGCCGGACCGGCTGCCCGCTCCGAGGATGATGTAGTCCATCTCCAGCAGGCGCGCGTCGGCGTAGACCGGGAGGTCCGGCGGCAGCGCCAGCGCGGTGACTCCGCCGATCATCATGCCCGTCACTTCGCGGGTCTGTTCCGCCGCGGCGAACGACGCCCTTGGCACGCCCATCAGCCCGCGCACGCGCTTGTTCACGTCCAGCCGGTCGCCCGCTCGCACGATCCCCGCACAGTACGCCGCCGGCCCCCGCTTGCCGGCCACGATGATCGTGTTGGCGGAATGGGGCAGGTCATAGCCGTACTGCTCGCAGAAGTCCGCGGTGTCGGCGTACTGCGGGTCGATCTCGATCCACTCCCAGCCTGCGATGCCCAATCCGTCCAGTGCAGCCCGCACCCGCCCTTCGATCTCTTCAGGCGTACTCACCATCCCGCCTCTTACACGCCTTCGCCCCAGGTGATGCCGAACTCGTTCTTGCGGAGGACGAGGCCGGTGAGCGCCATCGGTGGCTGGGCGAGCATCCAGAGGAACGACGGTTCGACCGTCTCGACGCTCTCCTTCGCACGCGGCCAGCTCATATCCGTGAGGACGTGGCCGGGCGTCCATGAGACGACCTCGATGCCCTGCTCGCGTACTTCGAGGGCGAGCGCCTGCGAGAAGACGTCAAGCGCGCCCTTCGCGGCGGAGTAGGCGACGCGCGCCACCGCGAATCTGATCGCAAGATCGCTCGACACGTTGTAGATGCGCCCGCCGCCCTGCCGTGCCATCACGGGCAGCGCCGCGCGCGTCACGTAGAAGACGGCATTCAGGTTCACGTTCAGGTTATCGTGCCAGTCCTCGTCGGACATCCCGGCGATGGGGGCGTGCGGGAAGACGCCCGCGTTGTTCAAGAGGACGTCCAGCCGTCCAGCGCGCTCGACGGTCTCGTCGACGAGGCGCACGGCGTCGGCGGGGTCGGTGATCGTCGCGGGGATGGCGATAGCCGTGCCGCCCTCGGCCTCGATCGCCTCCGCGGTCCCGCGGAGCGTGCCGCCGCTTCCGGGGGAGGAGTCGAGGCTGCGCGCGGTGACGACGACGGTCGCGCCGTGCCGTGCCATCGCGAGGGCGAGCTGTCGCCCGATGCCGCGGCTGCCGCCGGTCACGAGGGCGACCTGTCCGGTGAGGTCCGGTGAGGTCATGGGGTTCACTCTATCCGATCGATGCCGTCGCAGGCATCGAAGGTGCGATCGAAGCTCATGATACGTGTGAGGCCCGCCGTACGCATCACGGCCACGTGTACGGCATCGCGGGCCGAGAGGTTGGGCACTTCTGCTACAAGGCTCCTGGCGGTACGGACTTCATGGACCCCGAATGGCAGCACTTCCTCAACGACCTCGTCCAAGGCCTGGAAGGCGTCGTCGATCAGATCGAAGCGGCGGATGGAAGCGTACCGGTGGAGGATCTCCTGGTAGACCTCGATGTCCGTGACGAACCGCTCTCCCTCCGCGGACAGCTCCATGAGCAGTTCGACGGCCCGGTCCTTGTTCGGGTGCGCGGCGCCGACCAGATACATAGGAACATTCGAGTCAACGAAGACCACGTGCGTTCCGGCCCACCTCTATCTCCTGGAGCATAACGTCGATATCGGCGGTAGGGTGGTTCAGTTGCGACGCCCATTTAATGGCGCGCAGCTTCTCCTCGACAGTCTTCGGAGGGTTGACCTTGTGCCGGCGAACCGCCTGAAGCACCCATTCCGCGACCGTGATGCGCCGCGCCTCCGCGGCGGCCTTGATGGCCTGGTATTCGTCGTCCTCCAGGACGACGTGCACTCGCTTCGTCATGCTCCAAGCCTAGCAAGACTGTGCCATATCAGTCAATACTCATAACGAGGCGATGGAGCGCAGGGGGCGGGTGGACTGGCGGATGCGCCAGAAGAGGTACTGGTTCGCGTAGCCCGCGTCCGCGCCGAAGCGCTGCCACGCCCAGTCGCGGGCCGCGGCGTACTTCGCGTTCGCGGGCAGGTCGTACCACTCGCGGAGCACCCTCAGCACCCAGCGGTCGGCGGGAAACGCCTCTGTCTTCTCCAACGAGAACAGCATCGCGCAGTCCGCGATCTTCTCGCCGACCCC
>JAPOOH010000363.1 GCA_026713505.1 Chloroflexota bacterium
CCCATGCCGTCGTTGCGCCTGGCCACGGACATGTTCGCCTACTGCGCCGCAGAAGTGCCGCGCTGGAACACTATCAGCATCAGCGGCTACCACATGCGCGAGGCGGGCGCGACCGCCCCCCAGGAGTTGGCGTTCACGCTGGCGAACGGCATCGCCTAAGTGCAGGCCGCGGTCGACGCCGGGCTGAACGTGGACGACTTCGCCGGACGGCTCTCCTTCTTCTTCGCGTCGCACAACAACCTGTTCGAGGAGGCGGCGAAGTTCCGCGCGGCCCGCCGCATGTGGGCCGGCATCATGCGCCACCGCTTCGGCGCGAAGGACCCTCGCTCCTGGATGCTGCGCTTCCATACGCAGACCGCCGGCGTCACGCTCCAGGCCCAGCAGCCCGACGTCAACGTCGTTCGCACGACGGTGCAGGCGCTGGCAGCGGTGCTCGGCGGCACGCAGTCGCTCCACGTGAACTCGAAGGACGAGGCGCTCGGCCTGCCAACCGAGGACTCGGCTGCTCTGGCACTGCGCACTCAGCAGGTGCTTGCGAACGAGTCCGGTATCTCGGAGACGATAGACCCGCTCGGCGGCTCGTACTACGTCGAGCACCTGACCGACGCCGTCGAACGCGAGGCGGCGGCCTACATCGAACGCATCGACGCGATGGGCGGCGCGGTCGCCGCCATCGAGGCTGGCTTCCAGCGCGGCGAGATCGAGGAGGCCGCCTACCGCCACTTCCAGCTCGTGGAGAGCGGCGAGCGCGTCATCGTCGGCGTCAACGCTTTCACCTCCGATGACGACGCGCGCATCGACCTCCAGACCATCCCACCGGACGCGGCGCAGCGCCAGTTGGACCGCCTCCTCCGCGTCCGCAACGAACGTGACACCGCCGCAAGCGAGGCCTCCCTGCAGAGGCTCGGCGAGGCGGCGCGTTCGCCGTCCGTCAACCTCATGCCGCCTATCCTCGAGTGCGTCGAGGCCTACGCCACGCTCGGCGAGGTCTGCTCCACGCTGCGGGACGTCTTCGGCACGTTCGAAACGCCTGCCTAGCCGCTTCCTCCTGTGCTTCACAGTAGCGTCAATACGATTCCTGGCCCTTCACAGAATATAGACTAGTCTAGACTGGATGATATAAACTAGTCTTGACAGGCGAACAAGCAGCACCTAGTATGCAGTTCAGGGTTGAAGGAGGAAACGCCGTGACCACACAGACTGCCCCCACACACGCTGACTCACCGCACACGTGGACCATCGCCGAAACCAAGGCCCGGCTCTCCGAGATCCTGCGCCTCGCAGCCGAGGAAGGGCCCCAGCGCATCGGCGTGCAGCGCGCGTTCATCGTGGTGCCGGAACGCGTCTGGCAGGAGCGGGCACGCCCGCGCAAACCGCTTGGCCAGTGGCTCGTGGAGAACTTCCCTCGTGGCATCGAGCTGGAGCTTCCCCCGCGTGGTGGAGACAGGCCGATCCCCTTCATCGACTATGACCAGCCGTAGCGCATGAGCGGCTACCTGCTCGACACGAACGTCATCTCGGAGTTACCGAAGACTCCGCCGAACACTGGCGTCATCACCTTCCTGTCGAGACAAGACGATCTCTGGATCCCCTCCATCGCACTGCACGAATTGCAGTACGGTCTGCAACTCCTTCCACACGGAAGGCGGCGCTACGGACTGGAGTTCGCCATGACCGCCTTCATCGCGGAATACGAGGAGCGCATCCTGCCTCTCTACCGCGAAGCAGCAGAACATGCGGGCAGCTTCCGTGCACAGGCGCACCGGTCAGGCCGCTTGCTCACAGTGGGCGACGCCCTTATCGCCGGAACTGCGGCGGCGCATGGACTCATCCTCGCCACCCGCAACACAAAGGACTTCGATTACCTGTCCATCGAGATCATCAACCCCTGGCAAAACGCCCAGCCTGCGATCTGAATTCTCCCCCGCGTACACAGTCTGCGCGTGCTACAATCCCGCCAATCTGCCTGCATCGGGAGGATGAAGCGATGCTCTCCGCACAGGACAACGAACGTCTGACGCAGGTTGGCCCGGGGACGCCCATGGGCGAGCTCATGCGCCGCTACTGGCACCCCTTCGCCGCCGCTACGGAACTCGACGAACGCCCTACCAAGGCTGTCCGCCTGCTCGGCGAGGACCTTGTCCTCTACAGGGACAGGTCCGGGACGTTGGGCCTGGTAGAACGTTTCTGCCCACACCGCCGCGTCGACCTCTCCTATGGCATCCCGGAAGAGCACGGCCTGCGCTGCATGTACCACGGCTGGATGATGGACGAGACCGGCCAGTGCATCGAGCAGCCCTTTGAGGAGACTGTCCACCCGGACGGGCGATTCAAGGAGAAGGTCAAGGTCGCAGGCTACCCCGTACAGGAGATGGCCGGAATGCTCTGGGCTTATATGGGCCCTGCGCCAACCCCGCTCATCCCCTTGTGGGAGCCGTACACCTACGAGAACGGCTACTCGGACATCGGCATCGCTGAACTCCCCTGCAACTGGCTCCAGTGCCAGGAGAACTCGCACGACCCCGTGCACCTGGAGTGGCTCCACGGCTACTGGGGCGTCGTACAGCAGCGAGAGAAGGCCATTGCCCTCGGGGGCGAGCCGGACCTCAGCCCCATCATCCCCCGCAATCACAAGGAGATCGGCTTCACTGAGTTCGAGCACGGCATCATCAAACGCCGCGTCGTCGAGGGCACCTCGAAGGAGGACCACGACTGGAAGGTCGGCCACCCCGCCCTCTTCCCCAACATCCTCTTCGTCGGCGACGGCGTGAAGTGCAACTTCCAGTACCGCACGCCGGTCGACGACACCACGACGCTGCACATCACATGGTTCTTCTACAAGGCCGCGCCAGGCACGACGCTGCCGAAGCAGGAGAAGGTGCCGCACTTCATCGTGCCTCTCTACGACGACTCCGGCAAGCTCATCCCTGACCTCGTGAACCACCAGGACTTCGTCGCCTGGATCACGCAAGGGCCGAACGCCGACCGCGTCCAGGAGAAGCTTGGCGAGTCTGACCGCGGCATCATCCTGCTCCGCAAGCAACTCACGGAGCAGATGAAGATCGTCGAGGACGGCGGCGACCCGATCAACGTCATACGCGACGAGGAGAAGAACCGCAGCATCGAACTGCCGCTGGAGCGCTGGCCTTCCCTGCAGGAAGTGAACCGGCTCTCGGTCTACGTTACGGCGCAAGCCGGCGAGGCTGAGCAGGTGAAGAGCGACATCCAGGGTGTACTCGACACCTGGGCAGGCCACGCAGACGAGGTGATCGCCAGCAACAGGAGTTAACGAAGGCGAGCGCGACAAAGGTACGGTACGCCGACAAGAGAACGTAAGGGAGGAGCAGCGATGGCCAAGAACGGTTTCCTCATCTTCGACAGCGACATGCACATCATGGAGCCGCCGGACCTCTGGCAGCGCTACATCGACGAGCGCTACAAGAGCGCAGCGCCGGTCGGCATCACCTCAGAGAACGTGCGCGACCTGCGCATAAGCTGGCCCGACCTCGCCGCGATCGCCGACGGCACCGGCGCGGGCGGGACCACCATCAACCGCAAGGGGCACAACTACGAGAAGAACCAGGTCCTCTACAAGGACCACTCTTCGCGCGGGTGGGACTCCTACTGCCAGTTGGAAGCGATGGAAGCAGAGGGCATCGACGTCGCCGTCATGTTCCCCAGCCGCGGCCTCAGCGTCCTCACCCGACCCGACATCGACCCCGGTCTC
>JAPOOH010000364.1 GCA_026713505.1 Chloroflexota bacterium
CCACTCCGGCGACGTCATCATCGCCGAGGCCAAGGTCTCCCAGAACGACTGGGGCTTCGACGCCGACGCCGGCGTCTGGGGCCCGATGATCGAGCGCGGCATCGTCGACCCGGCCAAGGTCACGCGCGCAGCGGTCGAGAATTCGTCCAGCGTCGCGGCCATGGTGCTCACGACCGAGTCCGTGGTCACGGACATCCCCGAGCCGCCCGCGGCTGCCGCCGGCATGCCGCACGGCGACCACATGGACTTCTAGTCCAACGCCACACGGCTCACACGAAGAAGCCCCTGCGAGTGCAGGGGCTTCTTCTCATTAACGGGGAGACAGTCTTCTCACTCCCGCAATCTCCGCAACCCGGCAATCACGGTCGCCAGGCCGCTGGCGAGGGCGTCCTGATACTCCACCAGCTCGTTATGAGTGAGCGTCCGCCCTCCGCCGTTCTCACCGTCGAACGTGATCCCCCCTCCGAACGGGAAATAGTCAGCCCATCTGCGCATGACGTCGTTCAGCCGTTCGTTCCGGTAGTCGGGGTAGGCAGCGCCGAATGAGAAGTCCCGGAGCCCTGCCCAGTAGACCCTGCCCGGCTCAGGGAAGAGCCACGCAACCGCTACCGGCGGGTCCCATATCTGTTTCGGCACGGCTACCTGTATCGAAAGTCCCTGGTTACGCCACACAACCTTCGCGCCACTCTCGCGAGCAACATCAAGAACGTGCTTAGCGGCCGCGCGTACAGCTCCCCCGGGAAGCTGACGGTAGAACTCATCCTCGAATTCGAATGGCTGTTTATCCACGCGTTCCAGCCTGTTTCGCGTCATCACAAGGACCTCCTCAGCCCCGCGCCATGGCTCCATCGGGTTGCAGGCTATACCAACACTCGGCTCATACCCATCCTGTGCATCCCTGTTCGTTCTCCCTCCTCCCAAAATCCGTTATCCTGTAGGTATGAACTATTCACCGGCGAAACGCGCGCTGCTGGCGATGGCCGCCATGGCGGCGGTGCTGGCGATAGCCGCTTGCGGCAGCGGTGATGAGCCGTCCACGCCCGAGTCGTCGTCCGGCCCCGTCGCGCTCGAAGTGCCGGACATCGAGATCAGCGCCTACCAGGGACAAGACGTGCTCGGGGGCGACACGGCCTCCCTGTCGGAGATCGTGGGACAGGGAAAGCCCGTGGTGCTCAACTTCTGGGCCGCGCTCTGCCCGCCGTGCCGCGCCGAGATTCCCGAGTTCGAGAGCGTCTACCACGAACGCAGCGATGAGGTCACCATCCTCGGCATCGACATCGGCCCACAGCAGCTCCTCGGCACGCGCGAGGAGGGGCAGGCGCTCCTCGCCGAACTCGGCGCCACCTACCCGGCCGGCACGACGTTCGACGAGGCGGTCGCACGCGGCTTCGAGGTCTTCAGCATGCCGACCACGTTCTTCATCGCCGCGGACGGTAGCGTGCTGCGGAAGTGGAGCGGCATCCTCGACGAGGCGAAGCTGAACGAACTCGTGGACGAACTCGTGGGCGGCACGACGGTCTCCGGAATGACATCGGAGGACGCGAGCGCGTCCGGCCAGGCCGACGCGGCGGGGCTGGGGGGCGACGAGTTCGCCTGACCGCTGGAGGAGCTGGCCGCGGCGCGGTCGCAGGAGACGTAGCGATGAACGACATGCCAGCCGCCGACGGCGACGGCCACGTTCTGGAGAACGCGAAGCGGATAGCCGAACTCCTCGATGAGCCGTACCGCAGCTACCGCGTCGGCAGCAACAACTCGCCGGACGTCATGCCCATCGAACCGCTCACGCCGCTGGACGGCGTGCCGCGCAGCCTGGGCGGACGGCTCGTCGGCGGCCGGGCCCGCTCGGCGGAAGACTGGCTCGACGCACTGGATAACGGCCCGCTGGAGTGGTCGGCTGTCTATCCCACGCTCGGCCTCTACGCGGGCTACGTGAGGGACCCGGCCTACCAGGCCACCCTCTGCCGCGCCTACAACGACTGGCTCGCTGAGACGTTCTACCCCTACTGCGACGGACGCATCCTCGGCGTCGCGCTGCTCCCGACGCTCGACCAGGACGCCGCTGCCGCGGAATTGCACCGCGCCGCCGGACTCGGCCACGCGGGCGTCATGTTTCCGGCGGACGGGACGCACCTGCTCGGCCACGCCCGTTACAACGTCGTCTACGAGGCGGCGCGGGAGGCGCGTCTCCCGGTGGCGGTCCATGCCTCAGGCTCGCCGTTCGCCCCCGGCGCGGAGATCTTTTCCACATTCATCCAGGCGCACTCCGTCGCGCACCCATACGGCATCATCCGGCAGTTCACCAGCATGATGTTCGAGGGCGTCTTCGAGCGCTTCCCGGAGGTGAACTTCGGGTTCCTCGAAGCAGGCGCGACGTGGCTCCCCTGGTGGCTGGACCGCATGGACGAGGAGTACGAGGCGCGAGGCGCGGCCGAGGCGCCGCTGCTGACACGCGCGCCCAGCACGTTCGTCCACAAGGGCGGCAACGTATTCGTCGGCTGCGAGCCGAACGAGCGCATGCTCGGGCAGGTGCTCGATCTCGTCGGCGACGACGTGGTGATGTACGCGTCGGACTTCCCCCACTGGGACTCGGACTACCCCGGCTCGCTCCAGTACATGCGCTCCCGCGAGGACCTCACCGACGCCCAGCGCCGCGGGGTCCTGTACGAAGCGGCCAACCGCTTCTACTACCGCAGCTAGGCTTCGTCTGCCCCGAACCGCTCCAGCGCCCAGCGCACCTTCTCCCGCGGGACGCTGCACCGCGCGGCGAGCCGGACCTCGCCCGCGCCGGCCATGGAGCGCGGCGGCAGCAGCAGCCCGGCGGCGAATTCCTCCGCCTGCCGCTCAGCTTTCACGCGGTTCACCCATTGCCACGACGCCAGGTAGAGGCTCGTGCCCGTATGCAGCGCGTGATGCCCGACGGCGTGCGCCGTGAGCCACCGCTGCCAGTCCTCCGGCAGCGACTCGTCGATACCGATAGCACCCTCGAAGATCACCTCGCGCAGGCGGCCGGGGAACCGCCATGGCACGACCTCCAGGCCGAGGCTTCGCAGCACGGGCGCCAGATCACCGGCGGGTTGGATGGCGTGGCGGTCCGCAAAGTCTCGCCCCAGCTGGAATGCGCGCATGGACGGCCCCTCCTGCAGTCGGGATAGGACGCATTGTCGCAAGCCGGCATTCCATGGTGCGAGAGGCGTGTGTCAGCATTCCGGTAGCATGGCCAGGGCCTGGCGAGGTTGCGGGTCATGCGGGTACAGGTTGCGGCGTGACGAGTTTGGACGATAATGAGACAACTACGCCGGAAGGAGGCGGGCATGATCATCGACGCGCACCAGCACCTGGTTACGGGGTCTCAGCTCGGTCAGTATCAGGCGTTCCTGCTCAACGGTCGCGGGTTCCACGGCAAGGGACACCCGGGCGTCACGGCGGAGACGGTGGCGAATTGGCGGAACGCAGGGAAACGACACACCGAGCTGCTGGACGAGGTGGGGACGGACATGGCCTTCATCTCTCCGCGCCCGTACTCGCTGATGCACTCGGAGAAGCCGAACAAGATCGTGCACTGGTTCTGCGAGGCGAACAACAAC
>JAPOOH010000365.1 GCA_026713505.1 Chloroflexota bacterium
GGCGTGGACTACGAGTCGATGCTCAGCGAGTTGGGCAAGTTCGGGGCCAGCTTCATCCTGGCCACCCAGAGCCTCGCCAAGCTCGACGACCTCTCCCGCACCATGCGCGACACCCTCCTCGCCAACGTCGGCTGCCTCGCCGTCTTCCAGGTGGCGGGCAACGACGCCCGCCAGCTCGTATGGGAACTGGGAAAGGAGCGTGTCGCCGAGGACGACATCACCTCGCTTCCCGTCCACCAGTGCTACGTCCGCGCCACGGTGGGCACCGAGCGGCTGGAAGCCTTCTCTATGAAGGTCGCAAAGCCGGAGGAGGGAGACGCCGACACCGCCGAGCGCATCCGAGCCCTTGCCGAGGGCTACATCACGTCCGCCGGCGACATCGAACGGCGGGACGCTGAGATGCAGGACCTGGTGGACAAGTACCGGGAGGCGCTGGAGGAGCTCAGGAAGGCGCAACAGTCGCAGGAGACGGAGAGCGGAGGCGAGCAGCAGCCTCATGAGCAGCCCAAACGCAGGCAGCGCAGCAAGCGCGGCCGGAAACCCGGGATCGACACCCCGGATTCGAAGGATGTGACGTCCGACGAGGAGGCTGGGGAATGAGGCGGCTCACCGGGGGCAGGCGGGAGCTTCTTGGACGCCTGGCCGTCACGCCCTTGCTCGACCGGCTGGAGATGGCCGCCCTCTCCGGGTTGTCCCAGAGCGCGGTATACGAGGCCGCCCGCCAGTTGGAGGACGCCGGGCTGATCGCCTCGGTCCCTCACGGCACGGATCTGGTCTCCCCCACGAGAAGGTTCCACCTCACCGGCGACGGCCTGCGCCTCCTGGCCCGGGAGGAATACCTCACTATCGACAGCCTGCTTCGCAGCTACCCCGTGGCCGCCCGGTGGCGGCGCGTCCTCCTGGAACGCCTCGACGCCGTGGCCGTCATCTACCGGCTGGCCTCCGCCGTCGCCAACATCCGCCACCCCATACGCTTCCGCTGGTATCGCGCCATGCCGATGGATGCGGCCGTCGTCCTCCCCGGAGGGCGCACCCTGGCCGTCGTCCGCCAGGGACCCGCCACCGACAGGACGGGCTTCTCCAAGCGCCTCCGGCGTCTCAGGGACGGGCCGAGGCCCGGCGGCGTCCTGCTAGTCGTCCCCGACGAGGTGCGGCTGCGCCACGCCCGCAGGATCGTGGGCCGGAGGTTCGCGCCGGCAGTCCTCGCCCTGGAGCGGGATGCTGTGGCTGCCGCCATCGACGCCCCCGTGTGGCGGCTGTCCCCCAACGACGACGCCGTCAGCCTGCGGGAGGCCATAGGCCGGATCGACCGCACCGGCGCGCTACCCGCCGAGCGGCCCCTGGTGCGGGTCTCCGTGCCCCCGGACATCGACGACGGCCGCGTCGGGGGAGGCGTCCCCGAGCACATGCTGCCCGCCCTGCTCAAGCCAGCCGAGAAGCGGGTCCTCGATCTGCTCTCCGACTGGCCCTGGCTCGCCCTGAGCGACCTGGCCGGACTGCTGGGCGTTAATAGCCGGCGGGCCTCCCGGCTCGCGGCGGCCTGGGGGGGCTTCGGCCTGGTGGCCCGCATCCCCGCCGCAGCGCGGCGGCTTGCCCTCACCGACGCGGGGCTGACGCTGCTTGCCCGCAGGGACCGGGCCGCCGTGGACGGGGCCAAGAAGAGATGGAGCGTCGCGCCCACGGACGCCGGTGACTGGCGGAACGTCTCCGGCAGGCGCAGCAGGCAGCTGCTGCGCAACATGGAGCACACCGCAGCAGTCCACGGCTTCGTCGCGGCCCTGGCGCGGCAGGCCCGCGACCTGGGCTGGGAGATTGACCAGCTCGACCCGCCCCGAAGGGCCTCCCGCTACTTCAGCTACTTCGGCGGGATGCGCTCCGTCCACCCCGAC
>JAPOOH010000366.1 GCA_026713505.1 Chloroflexota bacterium
GAGAGGCCGCGGACGTGCTCGTGGTAAGGGCGGCGCGGGCGGGCGGCATCCGCGCTGCGCAGGCCATCATGGCCTACGCTGCGCAGAATGGGCTGCGCAGCACGGTTTCCGCATCGATGGAGACGGGAATCGGCATCGCCGCGGGCGTCCACCGGGCGGCCTCGCTCGGCAAGGCAGCGCCGGCGAGTCTCGGCGGCGGCGCCCGCCTGGAATGCGATCTCCTGACGAAGCCGCTCGTTCCCGTCCGCGGCCACATCACGGTCCCTCACCTGCCCGGCCTCGGCGTCGAGGTCGACCAGAACGCGGTGGACCACTACGCCACCGAGGTAGCTGGCGTCATCGCCGGTTAGGCCCGCCGACGCCATCGTCAGCCCCGCCTCTGCTATCATCCTCAGCGGCCCGCCGGGACCCTCCGGTTGGGCCAGTCTATCGAGAGGGCAGCGATGAAACTCCACGAATACCAGGCCAAGCAACTCCTGTCCGCGTACGGCGTGCCGGTCCCGGAGAACTACGTCGCCTCGACGGGAGCCGAGGCTGCAGCCGCGGCTGAGCGGCTCGGGGGCACGGGCGTAGTCAAGGCGCAGGTGCACGCCGGGGGCCGGGGCAAGGCGGGCGGCGTGAAGATAGCCAAGGCCCCGGCCGAGGCTGCGCAGATCGCCGATTCGCTTATCGGCTCGACGCTCGTGACCTTCCAGACCGGCCCGCAGGGAGTCCCCGTCAACCAGGTGCTGGTTGAGCAGACGATGGACATCGAGCGGGAGCTCTACCTCAGCATCACCACGGACGGCGGGCGCCGCCGTCCCGTCGTCATCGCATCCTCGGCGGGCGGCATGGAGATCGAGGAGGTCGCGCAGAGCGAACCGGAGAAGGTGCTCACCGAGCCCATAGACCCAGCGATAGGGTTCCAGCCGTTCCAGGGACGCAGGCTGGCTGCAGGCCTCGGCCTTCCTCCCGCGCAGGTGCGTCCCTTCTCCGCATTCGTGGACGCGTGCTACCGCGCCTACGTGGAGAAGGACTCCGGGATGATCGAGATCAACCCCCTCGTCCTGACGACCGACGGTCAACTGCTCGCGCTGGACGCCAAGATGGACCTGGACGACGACGCACTCTTCCGCCACAGGGCGGAGGGCGAACTGCGAGACGCCAGCCAGGACGACCCGCTTGAGGTCCAGGCGTCGGAGGCGGGCATCGCCTACGTGAAGCTGGACGGCAACGTCGGCTGCATGGTCAACGGGGCCGGGCTCGCGATGGCGACGATGGACATCGTCAAATTCGCGGGTGCGGAGCCGGCCAACTTTCTGGACGTGGGCGGCGGCGCCGCGGAGGAGAAGATAAGCCACGCCATCCTCCTCATGCTGTCGGACCAGAACGTCGAGAAGGTGCTGGTCAATATCTTCGGCGGCATCCTCCGCTGCGACATCGCCGCGCGGGGCATCGTGGACGCCTACGGCAGGGCCGACCGCCAGCCGCCGCTCGTAGTGCGGATGCTCGGCACGAACGTCGACGAAGGGAAGCAGATACTCGCTGAGTCAGGCCTGGCGGCAACGATGGTAGACACCCTGGAAGAGGCGGCGGCGGCCATCAAGGGATAGCGGGAGCAGAACATCCATGAGCATTCTGGTAAACGAGAACACGCGCCTGCTGGTGCAGGGCATCACGGGCCGCGAGGGCAGCTTCCACGCCGAGCGCTGCGCGGCATACGGGACCAACCTCGTCGCAGGGGTGACCCCAGGCAAGGGCGGCGAGACTTTCATGGAGAGCGTGCCCGTCTTCGACAGCGTGCGCGAGGCAGTGGATGAGACCGGGGCGAACGTCGCCCTGATCTTCGTGCCGCCGCCGTTCGCGGCGGACGCGATCCTCGAGTCGGCGGACGCGGGCGTGCCTCTCGTCGTCTGCATCACGGAAGGCGTGCCGGTCCGGGATTCGACGATGGTCATGCGTTACCTGGAAGGCAAGCCGGTGCGCCTGCTGGGCCCGAACTGCCCCGGCCTCATCACTCCCGGGGCGAAGGCGAAGGTCGGCATCATGCCGGGCAACATCCACCTGCCCGGCAAGGTCGGTGTCGTGTCCCGCAGCGGTACGCTCACCTACGAGGCCGTCGACCAGCTCACGAAGCGCGGCATCGGCCAATCCACGTGCGTCGGCATCGGCGGCGACCCCGTCTCCGGCACCGCTTTCGTCGACGTGCTCGCGATGTTCAACGACGACCCGGAGACCGAAGCCATCGTGATGATCGGCGAGATCGGCGGCACCAAGGAACAGGAGGCCGCCGCCTTCATCAAGGAGAACGTGCGCAAGCCGGTCGCGGCACTCATCGTGGGCCAGACCGCTCCGCCGGGCCGCCGCATGGGGCACGCGGGCGCGGTCATCACCGGCAAGGCGGCGCTCGCGTCAGAGAAGATGCGCGCGTTGGAGGAGGCCGGCTGCAGCGTCATCCCGACGCCCGCGGACATCGGCGCAACCGTAGCGGACATGCTGGGCTGATTCTCACCAGCCCTCAGACAGCAGAAAGGGCGCACTCTTATCGGAGCACGCCCTCGCTGTTGAGGTGGTGGGACCGCGGGCTACTCTTCGTTCTCGGCTTCTTCCTCGGATGCCGCAGCCTCTTCTTCGTCGGCGGACTCCTCGGTCTCTTCGCCTTCGGCCTCTTCGGTAGCGGTCTCTTCAGCCTCCTCCTCTTCGTCGTCAGGCCCTTCGAGCGTGGTGCTTTCGTAACCGGCAATGGTGCTCAGCATCGACTTCCCTCCTGAGGGTGATGTCGTTAGCCTACGGTGTGTGTCGCCGCTGCGGTGTAACCGGGGCTTAAGCGTTGGCGCCGGTTCCCTTAACGCCCGGTTAGGATTCCGCTGCGGTGTACCATAAGGCGAAACGGGGGCGGCAGGCGTGATCGTGCAGGAACGACAGACGGTGAACTGTGGGGCGATGCTCGCCGAGGAACGTCGCCCGTATGGGATTCGTCGGCGGAAGGACCGTCCGGGCGCGTTGTTGCCGGAACACCTGCTTGCCCGGTTGTGGCGCGCGAAGGAAGGCCGTTCGCTTCGCACGGTGGACGGTCGACGGGTGAAAGTGCTGTATGCAGGCCGCCCCGCGCCCGGGCACGGTCCTGACTTCCAGGATGCCGTCGTGCGTATGGACGGAGAACGGACATCAGGGAACGTTGAGCTGCACCGGAAGCCCTC
>JAPOOH010000367.1 GCA_026713505.1 Chloroflexota bacterium
AACCAGCATGCGGCCCTGATGGTAGGCACGGTCGCGATGGGTGATGAGCGAGAGCGCATCGACCGGCGACTGGTTCACGAGGATGTCCAGCCGTACGAGCGGCGCTGACCGGTAGCCGTGGAACGAGTAGTCCAGCGACGCATAGCCGCGGCTGCGCGTCTTCACCTGGTCGTAGAAGTCCACCAGCACCTCGGCCATCGGTGCCGACGCTTCCAGCAATACGCGCGGGTCGGACGACGGCGAGGCGTCCGCACCCCCGGCGCCGCCGGTGGCCGAGTCAAGGTACTCAGTGCGCTTGAACTCGCCCCGGCGCGAGTTGATCAGCTCCATCATCGGCCCCACGAAGCGCGACGGCGTGAGGATGGACAGGTCCAGCCACGGCTCCTCCACCTGCTGCGACTCCCCGCCCGTTGGCAGGTCCGTTGGACGCGATACCTCCCGGATCGAATCGTCGTTCATCGTCACGCGGTAGACCACGCTCGGCGCGGTGACCACGAGGTCCATCCCGTACTCGCGCTCCAATCGCTCCTGCACGATCTCCATATGCAGCAGGCCAAGGAACCCGCAACGGAATCCGGGGCCCAGCGCAGGCGAACTCTCCGGCTCGTACACGAGCGCCGCGTCGTTCATCTGCAAACGCTCCAGAGACTCACGCAGGTTGTGGAACTCGTTGCCGTCCGTCGGGTACAGCCCCGCGAACACCATCGGCTTCTGCTCGCCGTAGCCGGGGAGCGGCTCCGTGGCGCCCGACCGGGCGTACGTGATCGTATCGCCCACGCGGCAGTCGCCTACGCTCTTCAGCCCCGTCGCCAGGTAGCCGACCTCGCCCGCTGTCAGGTTAGGCGCCTTCGCCATCGCTGGCCGGAACGCTCCGACCTCCAGCAGGTCCGCTTCCGTACCCGTCGCCATCATCTGAACGCGGTCCGTGCCTTTCACCGAGCCATCCACGACCCGCACGTACGCAATCACGCCCTTGTACGAGTCGTACTTGGAGTCGAACACCAGTGCGCGCAGCGGATGCTCCTCGTGCGCCTCCGGCGGCGGAACACCTTCGATAACGGCCTCCAGCAGCGCGCGAACGCCTGTGCCGTCTTTCGCGGATACGCGCAACACTTCGTCAGGGACGAACCCGAACGCTGTGCCCAGCTCCTCGATGACGCGGTCAGGCTCGGCGGCGGGCAGGTCTATCTTGTTCACTACCGGGATGATGGTGAGGTCGTGCTCCAGCGCGAGGTAAACGTTGGCCAGCGTCTGCGCCTGGATACCCTGCGCGGCATCGACGACGAGTAACGCGCCTTCGCATGCAGCCAGCGAACGCGACACCTCGTACGAGAAGTCGACGTGGCCGGGCGTGTCGATGAGGTTCAACTCGTAGTCGCGGCCCTGGTAGGCGAGCCCCATCCGGACGGCCTGCGCCTTGATCGTGATGCCGCGCTCGCGCTCGAGGTCCATCGAGTCGAGCAGCTGGTCGTGCATCTCCCGCGCGGAGACGGCGCCCGTGATCTCCAGGATGCGGTCGGCGAGCGTCGACTTGCCGTGGTCGATGTGGGCGATGATGCAGAAGTTGCGGATAAGAGAGGGGTCCACGCCCCTCATTCTAGCAGGGCGGCTCTACGAGCCATCCGTGGCCCCGGACGGCTCCGGATCCTCCATCATGAAGGACTCTCCTCCGCCGATGAGCGACCCGAACAGGCTCAACAGCCCTTCCAGAGCGTCCTCGCTATCGGAAGAGCCTTCCCCGGTGGACGACTGGAGGTAGCGGAACAGGTCGGAGTCCGCGGGCAGGACGAGCGTCGTGTTGTCGCTGAGCACTGCCCGGTACGCTTCAAGGCTGCGCCGGAATGCGAAGAACTCGGGGTCCTGCTCGAGCGCTTCGGCGAGGATGCGGATCGCCTCACCTTCACCTTCACCGCGGAGCTGGTTGGCCGTCTCATCCGCCTCTGCCGCGATGATTTCCACCTGCCGGTCGACGTCGGCGATACGCTGGAGGTACAACTCCTGGCCTTCCGCGCGGAGACGCTGCGCCTGCACGGAGCGCTCGGTCCTCATGCGGTTGAAGATATTCGCCTCCGTAGCCCCAGGGAAGTCGGCGCGCTTGATGCGGATGTCGACGATATCGACGCCGAAGTCGTTCTCGGCGGACTTGACGATCTGGTTGGCCGTCTTCAGCGCGCGGTCGACGATGGCCGCGCGTGTGGCGACGCCCTGCTCGTTCACCAGCGGCTCGACGGTGGTGCGGTCCTCCTCGATGCCGATGAGCCGCCCGCCGATGATCTCCGGCTGGGTGCTGCGGCCGACCTCGTCGCGGAGCGCCGCAATGACGATCTGCTGGATCCTCGAGTCGGCGTTGCTCTCGCTGCGCAGGCGCTCGATGAACTTGCGCGGGTCCTCGATGCGGTAGCGGACGTAGGCGTCCACCTCCAGGAACTGGTTGTCTTGGTCCGGCATGGACGTGGGCGTCACGTCTATGCGCAGGATGCGCTTGTCCAGCACGTTCGCGGTGTCCACGAACGGCGCCTTCACCTTCAGGCCCGGTGTGCGCACGATGTTCTGTATCTCACCGAAACGGGTGACAACCACGTACTGCGTCTCGTCGACCGTGTACAGCGCCTGCGGAACGACGATGACCGCCGCGATGATGAGTATGAGGAAAGGAACGAGGAGTTTCATGTTAGCCCCCGTCCCCCGAAGCCACAGCAGCCGGGCCGGTGGTCGACGGAAGAACGCCTTCCGTCAGCGGTAGGAACGGCACCACGTTGTCGGTGGATTCATCCAGGATGAAGAGCGTAACGCCGGGCAGGATATCCTCGATCGCCTCGAGGAAGAGCCGCGTCCGCGTCACCTCTTGAGAGAGCGCATATTCGCTGAAGACCGCGGTGAACTCCGCCGCTTCACCCTGCGCCCTGGCGATACGGGCGTCCTTGAACGCCTGGGCCGCCTCGGTGATCTGCCGGGCTTCACCGCGCGCCACCGGGAGCCTGTCCTGCTCGTAGGCGAGCGACTCGTTGATGCGGCTCTCCCTGTCGACGCGCGCCCTGTTGACGTCGTCGAACGCCTCCCGAACGTCCTCCGGGGGCTGGACCTCCTGCAACTGCACGCTCAATATCTCGATGCCCGCGTTGTAGTCGTCGACGATCTGCTGCAGCAGGTCCTGCGTGTCGGTCTGCACCGCCTCCCTGCCAATGCGCAACGGATCGTCTATCGATCGCTGCCCCACGACCTGCCGCAGCGCGGCCTCGGCTGCATCCTTGAGCGTCCGCCCATCCGGGCGGCCCTCCACTGCCTCCGCCCGGGCCGGGTCGCCCGGGTCGGCGACGTTGAAGAGGAACGCGCCGAGGTCCCTGATGCGGTACTGAACAACGAGGTCGATGGTTACGATGTTAAGGTCGCCCGTAATCATCTTGGACTCGACCACTTCGTCCGTGATGACGCCGCCGGCGCCGGTCCTGAAGCCAAGCTCCATGCCCCGGGTCTCTTCGACGGAGACAACGTCCACCGTGCCGATGGGCGCCGGCGGGTACCAGTGGAGTCCTTGTTCCTCGGTGCCGCGGAACTCGCCGAAGAGGCGGAGTGCCGCCTGCTCGGACGGCTGCACGGTGTAGAAGCCGGTGCCCAGCCAGAGAGCCAGGGCCACGACGATAAGACCCATGAAGAGCAGGCGGGAACCGCCGCCGCCCGGAAGGCGTGACCGTATACCATCCCAACTCTGTCGGAGGTTCTGGACTACCTGGTCCGGATCGAATTCGGGTCGGCGTTCGCCGTACATCTAAGGCAACTTCTTCCGCATGCCCCGCTAAGGAATACTGCGGGGTCACGAGGAGTCTATCCCCAGCCCATGGGAGTGTCAAACACAAGCGCCTTCGCCCCGCCCGCCGTGCAGGATCCAGGCCGCTCGTAGCGCAAGCCTCAGGCCGCGCGCGGTGAGCCTGCCGATCCACGTGTTGAAAGCGATCGTGACCTAGCTCATTCCCGGGCCGCGCTCCGTTGCGTCGACATTTGCCGCGGATATAGCATGCGCAGCGAATCGTAGGAGGAACGGGCATGTTGCGATGAATCGCGGCGCGACCCGTTCGCTCAATGACGAGACGCGACAACGCGCATCCGTGAGCAGCGAACGTAGGAGGAAGCGATGAACATCCACCGATTCCTGGCCCTCGGCGCAATGGCCATGGTCCTGGCGCTCTTCGCAGCGTGCGGCAGCGAAGACCCCACGGCCACCCCGACGTCCGCTCCCCAGACCATGGCGGAGCAGCCCACCCCCACGCCCGAGACGATGATGGAGCAACCCACTCCCACTGCCGAGGCGATGATGGAGAATCCGACTCCCACGCCCGAAGCGATGATGGAGCAGCCGACCCCCACGCCCGTGCCGGGGCCAACCCCAACGCCCGTGCCCCCGCCTCCCGGTTTCGACGCGGAGGAGTACTTCGGAGGCAAGACCATCCGCATCATCACCGGCACTAGCCCGGGTGGCGGCTTCGACACCTTCAGCAGGATCGTTGCCGCAACGGCCGAACGACACTTCCCTGAGTCAACGCGCTTCATCGTGCAGAACCTCCCCGGAGCGGGGCAGTTGCGCGGCCTGCGTGCTGTGCTCACCTCGGATCCTGACGGCTACACCATCGGCCCCGTGCACTCCCGTTGGTTCGCGCGGCAGATGCTCGTCGGCGACGTCGACGGGTTTGACCTCAACCGGATCCACATCCTCGGCTCCCCGACCTTCGCCATCAACGAGGACGGCTTCTGCCTCGACAGGGACTTCGCCTCATCCTGGCAGGAGGTCTTGGACCGCGATCTCACGATCAGGGTGGGGTCGGTCGGGCCGGGGAATGAGCCTCACATCGAGTTCATGGTCGAGAACGGCGCTCCGTTCAAGCTCATCTACGGCTACGGGGGCTCGTCCGAGATCATGGCGGCCTTCGACCGCGGCGAGACGGACGGAACGGGCCGCTGCGGCCCGGGCAATGCCGGACGCCTCTACCCCGAATGGATAGATCAGGGACGCCTCATCCCCATCTTCTACCGGACCAAGCCATACAGCGACGAGTGGCTGGCAAACCTGGGACACACCGGTCCGCCCCTTCCTTCCTTCCGCGAACTGCCCGGCCTCTCCTTCAATCAGGCCCAGGCGGAAGCGCTCGAACTGAACCTGCTCATCGTCGAGTTGTCGCGTGTCTTCGTCATGCCTGAAGGCGTGTCGGACGACGTGGCCCAGTTCTGGCAATCGGCATTCGACCGGATCGTGGTGGACCCGGTGTTCATCGAGCAGCTCACCATAGCCGGGTACGAGGACTCCTACGGCTACGGCAGGGCCGAGGACATCCGGGAGGTCATCGACCGCGTGCTGAACGCCAGCCAGGAGACTCGCGAGATCGCGCTCGAACTGAGCGGCGTCGGTACTCTTACCGTCAACTGACGACACTGCACGCCTGTAACGCCCGGGTCGATTCATCCGGTGACGGGGCACCCCTTGGTGGGTGCCCCGTATTCATCATTCACGACAGACTCATCCGTCTGCTCCTGTAGCCTTCGCAATTGTGACATCTGCCAGTTGTGCGGACGATATACGGCTGCTTACCCTGTTTCCGCCGACCCAGGGGCTGGCGTGGCAAGGGATAACGTAGAGGCCGTCTCGCGCTCGGCCTCGGCATCAAGGTCGGCCAGGAGAAAGAGAACCGGCGGCGAATCAACCAGCTCCAAAAGGCGCTCACGCTCCTCAAGAAACGTCAAGCAGGGGCCGCCTCCCTCACATTGACGCTCCGGCTGACGGCGGTGTAGTTTGCCCCCTTGTGCGATAGACACAACGGAACGAGGTACGACAGACCGATGACCTACGGATACGACGTCTACGGCGTTGGCAACGCCATTGTCGACACTGAAGTGGAGGTCGAGGACTCCTTCCTCGCGGGCCACAGCATGGACAAGGGCATCATGACCCTGGTGACAGCAGATGCGCAGGCTGCGCTGTTGGAGAGCCTCCCGGGCCGCGCACGGCACGGCTCCGCCGGAGGCTCGGCGGCGAACACTATGACTGCGGTGGCCCACTTTGGGGGCAGCGCCTTCTTCACCGGCAAGGTGGGCGACGACATGCACGGCGCCCTCTACCGCGAGAGCCTCGCCGAGGCAGGGGTCGAGTTCGACATGGCGGCAACAGACGACGGGCCCACCGGCGCCTGCGTCATCCTGGTGACCCCGGACGGCGAACGTACGATGCAGACGAGCCTCGGCGCCGCCTCCACGCTGGGCCCGGACGACATCGCCCTGGACGCCCTGCGCTCGAGCCGGGTCGTCTACGTGGAGGGCTACCTGCTGAGCACCTCTCCATCTGCGGAAGCCGCCGAGCGTGCAATGGCCGCTGCGTCGGACGCAGGCGTCAAGGTAGCCCTCAGCCTCTCCGACCCTGCCATAGCTGCGCACTTCGTCGAACAGTTCCGGCGGGTGGTCCGGCAGTACGTCGACATCCTCTTCTGTAACGAGTACGAGGCGGAGATATACGCAGGCCGGGGCTCCCGCGAAGAACGGCTGCGGGCTGTCGGCGCAGACGCTCCGCTCGTGTTCATGACCTGCGGCGCGGACGGCGCCCTGGTATACGACGCGGGCGAGATCACTCGCGTGGGCGGCCATGTCGTTCCCGTCGTGGACACCACCGGAGCGGGCGACGTCTTCGCCGCCGGTGCCCTCTACGGGCTGACGCATGGCCTCAACCCTACGGATGCTGGTAAGCTCGGTTCGTTCGCGGCCGCCCGGGTTGTGACCGGCTTCGGGGCAAGGCTGCGCGAGCCGCTGCACGAGACGATGGAGACCATACTCAGCGGGGCCCATCCGCTCGGCTGAAACAGAGAGGAGCGAGGAGCATGACCACGGATCGCCACCGGAAGGCTGCATGGGCGCAGACGCACGACGTCCCGGAGCAGTGGGAAGAACAGGACTTCGTAGACAACTGGGTAACGCGCGACGACGGCAGGCAGGACCAGCGCGGGCCCATGATTCAGGCCGCCGTGAACGCCGCGCCGTTCCCCACCGATCAGGCCATCCGTGCGCTGGACGTCGGCTCAGGCTACGGACTGCTCTCCGGTTACCTGCTGGCGAAGTTCCCCAACGCCCACGTCACGCTGCAGGACATCTCCCAGCCGATGTTCCGCCACGCGCAGCAGCGCCTCGCGGCATATGC
>JAPOOH010000476.1 GCA_026713505.1 Chloroflexota bacterium
CCGTCCCCCAGATAGCCGTTCTCCCCGGTCCCCGCCAGCGTGTCGATCGCTCCGGTCACGGCATCGATTTCGCGCACTCCGGGTCTGTCCGATTCGACAAGGTACAGGTTGCCCGCGCCGTCGACTGCGAGGTCTCCCGGGGAATCGAGCCGCGCCTGGATGGCCGGTCCGCCATCCCCGTCGGACCCGCGTATCCCGGAGCCCGCGACCGTCCGGATCACGCCCGCGACGTCCACCTTCCGGATGCGCCGGTGCCCCGTGTCGGCAATGAACACGTTGCCGACGGCGTCCACCGCGATGCCGCTGGGCTGGAACAGGACCGCCTCGGTCGCCGGGACCCCTTCGGCAACCGGAGTGCTCCCGGCCACCGTCCGGATCGCATACCCGGTTCCAGCGCTCAGGTGCCACCGGCCCTGCACTCGGTTGAGGTGGTAGCCGCGGCCGTTGGCGACAACATAGCCGTTGCTGTCGACCCGCATGCCTCCAGTCCGCCAGGTCCCGTCCGTCCCCTGCGCAACCACCAACTCTACGCCTTGCGCCAGTGCGACCGTCTGCTGTTGTGGCACGAAGACCGCGGAGACACCGCCCGACCCGACCGTCACCCTGTAAGTGTCGAAGTTCGAGGCGGTCAGCAGGCTGTCACTGCCAAGGGGATATCGGGTTCGCTCATGCACCAGAGTGCCGCCGGCCAGTATCCCTACCTCTGCGATCTCACCGCTCGCCCCCAGCGGCACGCTCGCGCCGACGACTCTCCACTGCTCGCCGATCTGCTCGAGGACATATTCAGTGCCCCCACGGACGTAGCGGTGGCCGCTCTCCACCAGTTCGTCGCCGATGCGCCACCCGCTTCCGTCCTCGCGCTTGGCCAGCCGCACAGTCCCTCCGCCCGGCAGCTTCACCACGACCTGCGGCGGTGCGCTGAGCGGTTCCAGAACCCACACGCGCCCGTCCTGGGCGAACCAGACCTTGCCGGACGCGTCCGCCGCGACCGCCGTCACGGCCCCGGCGCGCCCGAACCATGGCTCCCCGGCTCCCGCAATGACCGCTTCGCGGCCGTCGCGCAGGTGGATCATCCCGACATCCCCCTCGGGATCGGAAGAATAGAAGCTTTCGGCAGACGAATCGTAGCCGTCCAAATCGGCCGTGTTCCGGTCGCCGGCCACGTACACCCGGCCCCCTCCGCCAACGGCTATCGCAAGAGGCCACCCTTCGATCCGCGCGGACGCGGTGATCGTCCCGTCCGGATCGATCCGGCGCACGGAGCGGCTTAGGAGATCTGCCACGTAGACGCTGCCGGTCGCGTCCACCGCCATCTTCGGCTCAGAACCATATTCCAGCTGCATGAGAGTCGTCAGCGTGGTGATCGTCCCGTCAGGGTCAATCTGGCGCACAAAGTTGCCGTCCGCCAGGTACAGGTTGCCCGCCGCGTCCATCGCCCATCCCCCCGTGGCGGGGACGAACGCCGCCGGGATCGTCCCGTCAGGGGCTATCTGGCGCACCCGCCTGTTCCCCAACCACGCCACCTACAGGGTGGCCGC
>JAPOOH010000368.1 GCA_026713505.1 Chloroflexota bacterium
CAACCGCCCGGCGGCCGATACGTGAAGGACGGCGAGACGCTGCGCATCCTCGATCCCTGCTGTGGGGCCGGGGAGGCGCTGGCGCAGCTGGCCGGACGCCTCGGCAGGTACAGTTCGACTCCGATCGAGACTTTCGGAGTCGAGCTTCACCGCGACCGGGCCGAAGAGGCGAGGGACCGGCTCGACCGCGTACTGGCCGCGGACCTGTTCGCCACCTCCATGGCGAACGGCGCTTTCGGCCTGCTCTACCTCAACCCACCCTACGACTGGGACCGCGAGGACAGGCGGGTCGAACACGCCTTCCTGACCCAATGCACGCGTTACCTCGCAGAGCTCGGGCTGCTGGTCTTCATCGTGCCCAGGCCGAGGCTCGCCGTGTCGGCCCGCTTCCTCTCCACCCACTACAGCCGGCTGTCCTGCTGGGCGTTCCCCGATCCTGAACGGGAGGTGTTCGACCAGGTGGTCCTGATGGGCTACCGCAAGCGCAGTCCGGTCCCCGAAGCCTTCGTCGAGGAGATAGTCCACGCGTGGGCGAAAGAGGAGCATCCTGCGCTGCCCTCCTACACCCGCCCGGAGTACAGCGCACCCGCCGCGCCGGGAGGCGAAGTCCTGTTCGCCACCCGGACGGTCGATCCCGTTGCTGCGGCGGCAGAGGCACGGAGGTCGGGGCTCTGGACCAGCGCGGAGATAACCGACACGCTCTGGCCCGCCGGGGACAACCGCACCCGCCCGCTCATGCCTCTTCGAAGGGGACACATGGCGATGCTGGTGGCGGCCGGCTTCCTCGACAATCTCGTCCTCGAAGGGGACGGGCGACGCATCCTGGTCAAGGGACGCACCTCGAAGGAGATGGAGATGGTGGAGGACTCCCCGGAGAGGGAGATCCACCGCGAGCGGCTCATGACCACCGTCGTGGCCCTCGACCTCGACGACGGCGGGATAACCGACATCGCCGCCTGACCCGGACGGCTCACAACGGGCCGCATTACGAAGCCTCGTTCTTCCCCCTAAAGGGACGGCCGGGTCTTCGCTTCATCGAAACGTTTCAGGACCCTCCCTATATATAAGGAAGGAAGAGCAAAAAAATGCAGAGCACGATGACAATGGAAGACTGCTGCAGGTGCGGGCAGCCCATCGCACCCGGAGCGCCCGCCATGCACGCCGCGTCGGTGGACATCGTCATGGGACGGGCCGTCTCGTCACCGGTGACGGCGTACCACCTGAGCGGCGACTGCTACGACGAATACAGGCGGAGGCGGGGACTCCCCGACGTCGCCTAGACGGCTCCGGAACGGGGCCGCACAGAGAGGCCCGCAATCTGCGGGCCGTCACATCAACCGACCAACTACTGGGGGGCTATGCCTGACCCCACCCCCCAGTCGGGGGGGCGGAGTGCGTCTTCCTCGATCCTCGCCATGAGGCGTCGATTGACGGGAGACGTGCGTCCGGGGTCAGGCGTCGTCCACCGGCCAGTCCTGGATAAGGAGGACGAACGAATGAACCTCGGAGAGTTCATAGACAAGTTCAAGGACGCCATCGCGAGGAGGGTGGTCGAGTCCTACCCGCC
>JAPOOH010000498.1 GCA_026713505.1 Chloroflexota bacterium
ACGTGGATGGACTCCAAGACCATCAGGCGCTGCGAGGCGGCTTCGAGAGAACTTGCCGTAAGTAGCGTGACCGCCAGCGTTAAGAGCGCTAGATGCTTGCAGATCCGCGAACGGGTCACCAGCCTCATGCTACACCAAGGCCCTTCGATGTCGGGGCCATCCAATCTGTAGCTCCCCGGCGACGAATTGGCCTCGGGCGATCGTCATGGCCGCATCTGGAGACAAGCAAGCCCCAGCAGCAACCTTCGCAGACCCAGATCGCGGCCCTTGGGGTCGTACCACTCGCCTGGAGCATGAGCGTTTCCACCGCGGCCTCCGCAGCCGATTGCTGCAGCCGGTATGCCGGCCGCGAGCGGGATGTTCGCATCTGTGGATGAGCAGTCCAGGACCGAGGAGATCCGCAGATGGGAGTCGACCGCCCGCAGGCAGTTTGTGACGGGATTACTAGGCAGTGATTGTGCCGCCGGTCGGTTTCCGATCTCCCTCAACACGCAACCGAGACGGCCGCCGTTGCCGTTTTGGTTTTCGGTTGCAACAGCCTTGCGGGCCGCTTCCTCGACAACCTGCTGTATACGTCGGATCTCGTAGGGGTCTACCGACCGCACATCGATCTTCGCCGACGCTGATGTGGGAATCGAATTGACGCTCGTGCCGCCTTGAATGACGCCCACGCTGAGCGTCGTCTTGGGCTCGGAAGGCAGGTGCGCCCGCGTCATGAGAGAGATCGCGCCAGCCAGTGCATGTACGGGGTGCGGTGCGCCGAAATCGTTCCAGCTGTGCCCTCCCGTTCCCTCGATGACCAGTTCGAAGCGCTTGCTACCAAGCGCTGCGTCGGTGATGTGGTCCAATGACGCGCCGTCCACTACGAGATAGCGATCGATCCGGCCCGAATAGGGCGAATCCTCCACGAGATAGCGGATGCCCCGCAAGTTGCCCTCGCCCTCTTCTGCGACATTGGCCACCAGCAGCACATTGCGCTTAGGAGCGTCGACAAGCGGCTTGGCCAGTAGCTTGGCCAAGCCGACCAAAGTTGCAAGGCCGGGGCCATTGTCCGCAACTCCCGGACCCCTGATCGTCCCATCGGCCTCGACCTGAATATCCTCCACGGCAGAGGGGGCGAGGATGGTGTCCATGTGGGCTGTCACTGCAACAAACGGCAGGCGTTCGGAATGGACAATTGGGACGACAACATTGCCTACGTCGTCGATAGTCGGACGGTGGCCGAGCTCAGTAAACACTCTGGCCAGGTGTTCGCCCCTGGCCCTTTCGGCAAAAGTGGGGGCCGGCACGCGGCACACCGCTACCTGCTGGCAGTTGAGCCAATCAAGGTCGAGTTTGGTCTGCCGCAACGCGCGGCTAACACCTGCCAGTGCGGTCGCGTCGGCCACGGATTGCGGCCAGCTCAGCGCCCCTAGCTCATGCGCGGAGATTGCGCTCTGGGGCTGCACCAGCACAATCTGGAGTGTAGCAATCGCTTGGCACTTCGACGGGAGTCGCAAGCGTGCTAAGTTGCAGTTGTGAAGATCGTTAGGTTAGATTGGCGAAGCGTTGGCGGGCTGCGGGCCTCCATTTCAGCCCTATTGCTCGCGACGCTAGTCGCCGGCGGCCTTTGGGCTGAGGACTACACGCCGGACTGGGAATCGCTGGATTCCCGCCCAACCCCCGAGTGGTTTCTCGATGCCAAACTGGGCATTTTCATCCACTGGGGTGTCTATGCCGTGCCGGCCTACGCCTACCCCGATTCGTACTCCGAATGGTATTGGCATTCGCTGGAGGCACCGCTGGAAGGCCTCAACGAGCGGCAGCGACGCAACGCCCTAGCGACGCGAGAGTTCCACAAGCGGGTCTACGGCGAACAGTTCACCTACCCGCAGTTCGCCCCTGAGTTCAAAGCAGAACTGTTCGATCCGGGACAGTGGGCGGATCTGTTCCGTAAGTCGGGCGCTCGCTATGTGGTGCTGACCTCAAAGCATCACGACGGCTTTGCGCTTTGGCCGAGCGAGGACGCCAACCGCACTTGGGGGCGCCCCTGGAATAGCGTGGATGAAGGACCTCGGCGCGACCTGCTAGGAGACTTGGGAGATGCGGTC
>JAPOOH010000369.1 GCA_026713505.1 Chloroflexota bacterium
CCACGACAGGCCAGGGCTCCCACAAGGGACGCCCCTACGCCGGGCAATCCGAGAGGTGCCTCGGTTGTGCACGGAATGCCACCTCCCCGGTGCACCACCCCACCGCGTGCCCGTGTGGCCTGGCGGCCACCTGCTGGATTCCTGCCGGTGCGGGAATGACGGAGAAAGGGGGCGTGGTCCGGCGGGTGCGGCATGAGGGCGTCCACAAGGGATGCCCCTACACCTTTCCGAGCGGATGTAGCGCGCTGAAGCGCGGGAACGACGGGGGACCTCTTCACCTCACGAGGCGCGTTGGGGCCACTCGCGGAGGAGGGCGCCGCAGCCTTCGGCGCTGGAGGGGAGGCGGTGGCCGAGGAGGGAGGTGATGTTCCAGAACATCGCGGGGTTGCTGGCGACGACGGGCACGCCGAGGTCGGTCTCCAGCCGTTCCAGCACGTGGAGGGGGTTGAGGGGCGCGCCCTGGAAGTAGACGGCGTCCACGTCCGGCGATTTCGCGAATGCATCGGCGGCGAGTTGGTAGACCTCGTCAGCGCTCTTCTGCTCGGTGGAGGTCACGTCCTCGCGGCTGGTGTCGGTGCGGTCCGTCTGGGGTACGACGACGTCCAGCCCCTGCGCGGTGAGGAAGTCGCGCAGCATGGCGTTCAGGCCGTCGTCGAACGGGGTGAGAAGGAGGATGCGGCTCGCGCCGAACGCCTTGACCGCCGCTGCGCCGGACTCGAGCGCCGTCGTGGCCGGGATGCTCAACAGGGAGCGCAGGTTCTCGACGTGTCCGGGGTTCTGCACCTGCATAGGCGCGCCCATGAGCGCGATGCCGTCCCAACCGTGCTCGGCGACGAGGGAGGTGGTGCGCTCGGTGTGCTCCCGGGCCTTGCCCTCGAGGTCGTAGAGTGAGTTCTGCCAGAGGCCCAGGGGGACGATCTGGACATCGGCCTCTTCCGGGAGCAGGCGGAGGAAGTCGTCGTAGTGGGCGCCGTGGCCCCGCGAGTTCGCGCTGAGGAATCCGAGTCTGACCGTGGCCACGTAACGCCTCCTTGCACAAGCCTGCGGGGGATAAGCGGACGCCGGACGAAGGGCGGAGGGACTGGTGACCCGCGAGGTCACCAGTCCCATGTTTCAGGTTGTCTCTAGTGCCGACATGTGGAAAACCCGTGAACGTCGTAACGGCCTTGCGCACGGGCTGCCAGATGGTGCTTGACGTTGCCCATTGTAACCCATAGCATCGCTCAAAAAGTGAGTAAGGGAGTGAGTAATGACTGAGCGGCCGAAACGCCTCAACGCTACCTTCGTCAAGGCTGTCGCCGAGCCTGGACGATTCACAGACGGGCGCGGCTCGTTCGGGTTGTCGTTGCATGTGCAGCGATCCATGTCCGGCAGGATAACGAAGTCGTGGGTTCAGCGCATCAAGATAAGGGGACGATTCCGCTACATCGGCTTAGGGAGTTACCCGATCGTGTCGTTGGCCGAGGCTCGGGAGACTGCGTTCACAAACGCCCGCGAAGTGCGCTCAGGCGCCGACCCACTGGATAACCGCGTTCGCACAGCGAAGACACCGACGTTCTGCGATGCGGCTGAGCGAGTAATCGAACTGAACGCCAGGAGTTGGAAGAACGGCACCAGGACGGCGCAGATATGGCGCGCTCGCCTTGAAGCGCATGTTTACCCTGCCATCGGGTCCTTCCGGGTCGACGAGATTACGTCAGCACATGTCGTGGGTGTGATCACTCCTGTATGGACAACGCGGCGCGAGACCGGCCGTCGGCTTCGGCAGTACATCGCCACGGTGATGTCGTGGTGCGTCGCGCAGGGCTATAGGGAGGACAACCCGGCTGCGGCAGACGTCATTGGAGCGGCCTTGCCCAAGGCGGGCCGTACAGTCACACACCAACGCGCTCTTGTCTGGCGGGACGTGGCCGCTGCACTTACCAAGGTGCGGGACTCGGATGCCGCTGAGACCACGAAGTTGGCGATTGAGTACCTTACGCTGACGGTCTGCCGTTCAGTGGAAGTTCGCGGCGCTCGCTGGTCTGAGGTGGACTTGGGCTCCGCGACGTGGACGATTCCCGATTCGCGCATGAAGCAGGGACGGGCGCACAGGGTGCCCCTCAGTCAGCAGGCGTTGGCTGTTCTCCAACAAGCCCGTAGGTTCGAGGGCACGAACGACCTCGTGTTCCCGAGCGTAACGGGCAAGGTGATGTCGGATGGCACGATGTCTAAGTTGCTCAGAGAGAACGGAATAGAGGGAACACCTCACGGGATGCGCGCGTCATTCAAGGTCTGGGCGGATGAACACGACGTGGATCATCGGGTGAGCGAGTTCTGCCTCTCGCACGTTGTCGGAGATGAGTCGGTTCGGGCGTACGCTCGTGGCGACTTGTTCGAACAGCGCAGGGCGGTCATGGAGCGGTGGGCGCAAGCCTGCCAAGCGTGTTGAACCTGGCGAACGTCACCTTCCACCGGCAGCCTTGGGCTGCGTTGCTGGCTTCAAGCGCACGACTGAGCCAGTTGTCCTAGCCGACCGTCAGCAAGACGTGATGCCCAGAATGCTACATGCCAGCAAGCAATTCATGGAGTCGGCCAGACCAACGCCGTTGCACGTTGTACGATGGTGGGGTTGGGGCCAGACTGCCCTTCAGGACTATTCACGGGGGAGATGCGCGCAATGCAACTGTTGAGGGTGAAAGACGTAGAACGGGAACTGGGGATAAGTCGGACGACGATATGGCGGCTGGTCAAAGCGGGTGCGTTTCCTCCCCCACTTCGCATCACCCCCAAGGCGATCGCCTGGAGGCGGGCTGATATCGAGGCATTGCAGGGGCAAAAGGGCGCGGA
>JAPOOH010000370.1 GCA_026713505.1 Chloroflexota bacterium
CTCGCCCTCTCCGGCCTCGAGCTTCCCCGCCTCGCCAGGCGCGACGCGCTCGATGTAGCCGACGTACTCCTGCAGCAACGCCGCGCGCTTGCCGGTCGCGCTCCTCGCGCGGGCCTCGCCTACCGGGAGCGTGCTGAACTCGGGCATGGGTGTCACCTCTCATGTGTGAGCGGCCACATCATGGAAGCCGCCCTATGGGCGAGACTATAGCATCGGGACTCGCGCCTCTTCGCATTGCCAATGAATCCACCGCACACGGCGTTTGGCGGTCCACTCTCCGATTTCCCGTACTGAACAGACCACCGGAGCAAATGAGCTTCGGCCGCGTCAGGAATGTGCGTGGTGTCGACCACGTTCGCGATCATTCGTCACGCCTAGTCGTATCTGCTGCTGTTGGTCCATGACCTCCATCGGGGTCTTCACGCAGACGATATGTGTGGCATTGACGCCGCCCAGCTTCAGGATGTGCGGTTCGGATCTAGCGGTATGGCCGGTTCGGCGGCCCTGGGGGAGGCGGAATACGGATAGCCAGCCCAAACTCCTCGAAGACGGCAACTATGGCCTCGCGCTGCTCCTCGGGGCATTCCGCGATAGGCTGATATTGGTCGTAGAAGAAGAGACCATCCTCAGGAACATATCTCTCAAAGCGCGCCGAAGGCGGAGACGCGCCGCGCTCCAGCAGGAACCTCACCATCTCAACCCATCCCTTCTTGATGGCGATGTCCAGGGGGGTGTCGAACAGGATCCAGTCGCAGTCGGGAGGCAGTTCTATTCCTCCCCCGAACAGAACGGCTCTCTCATGAACGTGCGCATCTATGGCGGCTCCAACGTCGAGCAGCATCTGCGCGATTTCGATGTCTCCCACGATCGCAGCCATGTACAGCGGCGTTGGCAGGATGTAACGCGAGCCTTGCCTCCGCGCGGTACTGACCGATGCCCCGCTCTCCAGCAACCTGCCAACCAGATACGGCATCCGTTTCAGCACGGCATCATCCAGGAGTGTTCCTAATTGCAGCGCGTGGTGTTCCCTGGGGAGGTAGACCGAGTCCTCCTCTGTCAGCCGGGTCCTATGGAGATTCGGGAATCTCACGAAGTCCAGCTTCCCATCCTCGTCCGCCAACCCAGGGGGCGTGAGATGCGGCCATAGGGCGTGCCGGTCCCCCAGAGCCAACCGATCAGGCACGATGGAGGCTCCACCCTGCAAGAGCGCGTCCGCAACCTCGGCATTGTGCTCCCAGACGTAATTGTACCCATAGACCTTGTTACCCAGGAGGTGCCGATTGGAGATGGCCAGATCCAGCGGGGTCAGTCCTTCGCCGTTGAGCGTCTCAACATCCGCCCCTGCTCCCATCAGCAGGCGAGCGGCCTCGTCGCGGTTCATGCTCGCCGCCACGTGCAACGGCGTGTCTCCTCTCGAGTCGCCTGGGTGCGGGTCAGCGCCCTCGTCAAGAAGGACTTGCATGCATTCCGCGTGCTGGTAGAACGCGGCCCTGTGCAACGGTGTCTCACGGTCCTGGTCGCGCCGGTCCACGTCGGCTCCCGCCTCGACCAGCACGCGCACCACCTCCACGTGACCGTAGCCGGCAGCCACGTGGAGCGGCGTGCGCCCCATTTCGTTGTCTGCGTCAACGGCCGCCCCGGCGCTCAATAGGACCGGAACGAGGTGCGCGTGGTTTCCGCGGGCAGCCAGGTGCAACGGCGTGGACTGGAACACCCTGTCGCCGGCATTCGGGTCTGATCCCGCCTCGAGCAACCGCCCGACTGCTTCCACGTGCCCGCGCGCCGCCGCCGCATGCAGAGCGCTGCCGCCGGTTTCGTCCACCAGCGAGGCGTCCGCCCCTGAGGACAGTAGCACGTCCATGGTGTCAGCATGGCCGTTCTCGGCAGCGTGGTGCAACGCGGAGCGCCCGCGGAGGTCCCGGAGGTCCACCCCCGCCCCCAACTCGATCAGCCGTGCGGCCATTCCCCCATGTCCACCGGTGGCGGCCAGCATGAGCGGAGTCGTGCCCGCACTGTCAACGGGACTCATGTCACGGCTACTCACTCGTTTTGGCAGGGCGACGAGGTTCCCCTCTGCCGCCGCTCGGTGCAGGGGTTTCCTGTACTTGGGGATTGGGGGGTCGAAGACGGAGCGCGGGTCCTTTCCAGCCGTCGGCCCTGCCATTCTGAAGAGGCTCAACACTGCATGTCCCAGCATCTCCGGATCGCGCCAGGCAGGGATGAGCAGCCTGTGCTCCCTCGTCGGCGTGGCGTCCACTGAGCAGAAGGGTGGACGAGAAGCCACCGTTTCACAATATTCGATCCATGGCCGGTGTTCGCCGGAAAGGGGCGATACTCCAGAGAACTCGGCCTCGTGTCCGTCCGAGCGGACGAATATGTTTGCGCTCGTCTTTTCCAGCACGATTGGACCGGGCGCACCAGTCAGGCGGACCACATCCCACCACGCATAGGAATCGTCGAAGTCTCTGGACGAGTGGAACGGCAGCCTCGGCACTGCGAACTTCAGGAGCAGGCTACCCACATGAGCGGGATCGAGGATGGTGGTCCGCCAGGCATTGTCATAATTGGCAGTGTCCAGCATCACCAGCTCTCCCAGGCGGAGGTATACGACAAAATGGAAGTAGTTGCTGCTGTGCCGCATGCGCCTCAAGTGCTCCTGACGTAGTCTCCGTGTTGCACACGGTAACGGTTCCCCATGCACGCGTTAACGAAGGAAGGCCGCGGCAGTCGTCACTGCGAGCAGCAGGTAGAGTCCTGCCGCTGCAGCCCCGCTGACGATGATGAGCAGGTTAGGGCGATTCGGTGCTGTGCCGTACCGGTTGCCACCCTGATGCCCCGGCCACGCGAATCCGGCGACGTACGTCAGTCCGTAGGGGATGAGCACGAGCCAACAGGCCCAATCGCCGAGGTTGAGGTCGCCTGGCCTCCCCATGCCGACCGTAACGAGCACGCCCGTCAGTGCGGCAGGTACCAGGAGCCACCAGCCCGACAGGCCAGCGTCGTGCAGCCGCCTCACGTGCAGGGGCAGTGGCGGAACCGCCAGTAACCCCACCGATACTATCCATGCGACATACCCCGAACGCGGCGAGTCGAAGCCCCAAGCCACGGTGAAACCGACGCAGAACGTGAGGACGGCAGCCATCCCCAACAGCGAGACGCCCAACGCATACGGGAGGCGTCCTATCCGACCGTGCAGCATCGCCCTGCCTCCCGTACCTGCCATGGACTATGAGTCAGCCTTCCGCCCTCTCGCCGGAAACCATACCACTGTCCTGGTTAATTCCAGCAAAGCGGTCAGAAACTTACCGTTTCCTTATCGGACTGGAGACCGACCTTACCCACACCTTATTCACGAATGCCTACACTGGCCGACCGGGTGGCATGTGGAGGTCTCTCCTTCCGCAGCGCCCGCGGCTCAACGTAATGCGTACAACTCGCGCCTCACACAACGGCCCGTTCGATCAACCCGCCGTCTTCTCGCCCGACGGCAAGCTCCGGTATGCACTCGTACGCCACTGGGGCAAGGGTGAGGGTGAGCACGAGACCGTGAACTTCATCATGTGCAACCCTTCCACCGCCGACGA
>JAPOOH010000371.1 GCA_026713505.1 Chloroflexota bacterium
ACCGCGGCCCCTCCGGCGCGATGCTCTCCGCCATGGGAGCGCATCCCCCGCTCGGACGCGCGCAGTACTTCCCGCTCTACGAGGAGGCACAGCGCCTCGGCGTCATGCTCGCCGTCCACTCCTCCACCCAGGGCATCCACCACCTCGCCGCGGACGACTACCAACGCTTCATCGAGGTCAACACCTTCTGCTTCCCCGTGGGCCTCTTCCGCCACATGGTCAGCATGATGTTCGCCGGTATCCCGGAGCTCTTTCCGGACCTGCGCGTCGGCTGGATGGAGGCCGGGTGCGGATGGGTGCCCTACTGGCTCGAGCGCATGGACGAGAAGTGGAGGATCCGCGGCGCAGACGAGGCCCCCGCGCTCCGCAGGTCGCCCACCGAGTACGTGCAGCAGGGCAACTGGTTCTTCCACACCGAGGCCGACGAGAAGATGCTCCCCTACACTGCCTCCGTCATCGGGGCGGACAAACTCTTCTTCGCCTCGGACTTCCCCCATTGGGACTCGGAATACCCGCACAACGTGGAGGAACTCCTCGCCCGCGAGGACATCGACGAGACCCTCCGCCGCAACGTCCTCCGCGAGAACGCCCTCCGCCTCTACGGCCTCGGCTGATGCCGAACAGGAGCATGACCATGGAAGCACTCAACTGGCGCAAGCGCATCGGCCTCATCACCAACAGCGGGCAGGTCATCACCGAACCGCGCTACTACCAGCTCGCGCCGCCCGGCGTCACCTTCCACACGTCCCGCATGCTCAACACCGGCGGCTCGGATGGCATCATCCGCATGGAGCAGAACGCCCCGCGCGCCGTCGACGAACTCGCGACCGCCGACGTAGACGCCATCGCCTACTGCTGCACCGTGAGCGGAGCGATGCGCGGCTTCACCGAGGACCGCGCCTTCTGCGACGGCATCGTGGAGCGCACCGGGATCCCCGCGACCTCCACGATGCTCGCCTGCGCCGAAGCGCTCCTCCACCTCGGCGCCCGCCGCGTCGTCCTCACGAGTCCGTACGTCGACAGCCACAACGAGCACGAGGCGGCCTACCTGCGCGATGCCGGCATCGAGCCCGTCCTCATGCGCGGCATGGGCCTCACCTCCGGCAAGGAGTACTGCCGCGTGACACCGGACGAGATACACGACTTCTGCCTGGACGCCTGGCAGGACGCCCATGCGCTCACGCCGGACGCGCTGTTCGTGAGCTGCATGAACTACGACGCCATCGCCGCTGCAGAGGACCTGGAGCGCGCCATCGGCAAGCCGGTCGTCACCTCGCACACCGCGACCCTCTGGCGCGCGCTCGCCCTCGCCGGCATTCCCGACGCCGTCTCCGGCACCGGCTGCCTGCTGGCGGAGACGCGCTAGGACCGCCAGCGTCCCGTATGCATCTTGGCATCATCTCTTGGTGATGCTATGATGCTTCCATGCGGACCACGCTCACATTGGACGATGACTTGGCCGACTCGCTGAAAGAACAGGCACGCCTGCTCAACAAACCCTTCAAGCGGGTGCTGAACGATGCGCTGCGCCGCGGGATGTCTCCTGGTACAGAGGAGGCTCCGACGCCTCGGTACCGAGTCGTCCCGAACCGCAGCGGTCTCGCTCCCGGCATAGACCCGCTCAAGTTGAACCAACTCAACGATCAGCTGGAAACCGCGGAGTTCACAGGGCAAGGCAGCGGATGATCATTCCTGACCTGAACCTGCTCATCTACGCCCACAACGAGGGAGCGCCCTTCCACGACCGGGCACGAGACTGGTGGGAAGGTTTGGTCAACGGCACGGAGCGCGTCGGCGTGCCATGGGTGGTAACGACGGGCTTCGTCCGGCTTATGACCCACCCCGTGGCTCTTGCTCATCCGGTCGCGCCGGAAGAGGCGATCGACTACGTGCGCGAGTGGTTCCGGTCTCCTCACGTAACGTCGGTCAATCCCGGCACCGATCACCTGGCCTATCTCCGGCGGAACCTCGCAGCGGCCGGAGTCGGCGCAAACCTCGTTACAGATGCCCACGTCGCAGCCCTGGCCATGGAATTCCAGGCGGAGCTCCACTCCAACGACAACGACTTCAGCCGCTTCCCCGGTCTCCGCTGGCGTAACCCCCTCTGAACCATTACCCAGGGGCGGATGCAAGCTCCTGCCCCCTACCCCTCGTCCCCATACGGCGGACGCATCGTGTGCCAGGGCGTCGCCTGCTCGTAGGCGTGCGCGATCCGGAAGATCGACGTCTCGTCGAAGCGTTTCGCCATCACGTGCAGCCCTATCGGCAGGCCGTCTTCGGAGAACCCCATCGGCACCGACATCGCAGGCGCGCCGGAGTAGTTCGCGGGCGTGTGGAACCCGTACTTCCGCATCTGCTCGATCGACGCCTCTTTCGTCGCAGGCTCGCTCTTCGTGTCCGCGATGCGAGGCGGGAACTGCGCGTATGCCGGGGCCACCGTCACGTCGAAGCGCTCCAACGCCGCGAGCGTCTGCGCCCGCAGTTGGCTCCGCAACTGCAACGCGCGATTGTGGCTGACCGCCGGGAGCAGCGCGGGGAGCAGTACGTTGCGGCGCACGCCAACGTCGTACAACTCCGGCGTCTCGTTCAGGTGCGTCCATTGCAACGCCGCACGCGGCGCGCTGAGGGCATTGTTGATGAGCCCGCTCAGCGTGATAAGGGGCAGCGACACTTCCTCCACCTCTGCGCCAAGCGACCGCAGTACGCCGATGGCGTCGAGCGCCAGTTGGCGGATGCGCGGGTCCAGGTGCGGAGCGTCGATCGCCTCCTTGATGACCGCGACCCGCATCCCGCGGATGTCGCCGTCAAGCCACGAGGAGTACGAGGGCACCGGCAGCCGCGCCGACATCAGGTCGTTCGCGTCGAAACCGGCGACCGCTTCCAGCAACAGCGCGCAGTCCGCCACCGACCGCGCGATCGGGCCCGCCGTGTCCTGGTACCAACTGCTCGCGATCATCCCGTGCGTGCTCACCCGCCCGAGCGTCGGACGTATCCCCACGGCGCCATTGTTCGACGCCGGACGCCGTATCGAGCCGCCCGTGTCCTCAGCCAGCGACCCCGCGCACAGCGCCGCCGCGACCGCGATGCCCGAACCGGTGCTGGACCCGCCGGCGTCGTGCTCCCGGTTCCACGGGTTGCGCGGCTGGCCGTAGGGGAACACCCACGTCACCGGCGACGCGAATTCCGTCATATTCAGCTTGCCGAGCATCACCGCGCCCGCCTCGTGGAACCGCGCGATGGGCGTCGCGTCGAAGTCCGGCACGAACACCGAAAGGATGCTGGAGCCGCACGTCGTCAGGATGTCCTTCGTGTAGAACTCGTCCTTGTGCGCCAGCGGTATGCCCGCCAACGGCCCTACAGCCTCGCCCCGCGCGAAGGCTTCGTCGGCCTTCGCCGCCTGCCCCAGCGCTAGCTCCGCCGTCACTGTCACGTACGAACGCAGCTCGCCGTCGAACCGCTCGACGCGGTCCAGGTACATCCGCGTCAGCTCCACCGACGACACCTGCCGCGTCCGCAGCAGGTGCGCAAGCTCCGTGATCGGCTTGTACGCCATCGGCGCGTCCGAGTTCTCCGCAAGGTTGGGAGCCGCTCGTCCTGAGCCCGTCGAAGGGCCGGGCTCCGGGGCCCCCCCCCCGGATCCTGCGGGGCGGGGAGCGGCCCCCCTCCGTACAGGTCGTGCTCGTCAAGCCCCCCCAGCCCCTCGCGCAGCGCGTTGAACTGCACCGTCAGCGGCTCGACGTCCTCATCCAGCAGCCGCAGCCCCGCCACCTTCGCCAGCCCGCGAAACTCATCCGGCGCGATGTCAGCCATCGGTCAACTCCTTTGCTGTCCGTCGTTCCTGCGCAAGCAGGCGTCCGTCCGTTGCCGCACCGGCGGGAATCCCAGGCGACCGATAGGTCGCACGTGCGGGGGCAGCGCACGCGGTGTGGTGGAGTGGAGTGGGAGGTATCGACTATGAGCCGAGCTGCTGCACAACCGCGCCCCCCATTCTCGTTCCCTTACGCGGGCTGACAAGGCCCTTCGTCGTTCCTGCGAAGGCAGGAACCTCGCCTTCTCCCTTCTCCCCGGGGGAGA
>JAPOOH010000372.1 GCA_026713505.1 Chloroflexota bacterium
ATCTCCCGAAGGCCGTCCCGCATGATCTCGTGGTCGTCCACGATGAATACGCCTATCCGTTCTGTCGAAGCCATGTTCACCCACCTCCACGATGTGTGTACTCAGGATGCGTGCCGTACGGGACCACGCACGTTACGGTTGTTCCTGCTCCCGGCCCATCGGACCGCACGTCCAGCTTGCCACCGATGCGCTCGGCGTCCCTTCTCATGTTCCTGAAACCATGCCCACGGTCCTCATAGCCCGACGGGAGGCCAACGCCATCGTCGGAGATCGACATGCGCAGGCTCTCCCTCCCGAAGTCGAGCAGGACCGTGACCCTGTTCGCCGACGCATGCCGCATCGCGTTCGTCATCGCGTTGTGAGCGATCGAGAAGAGCAGGCCCCGCGTAACGGCCGGAAGGTCGGGCTCCTTGCCGGACTGCACCAGGTCCGCTGGGACTGAGGTGATTGCTGTGAATGCCCTCGAATGCGCAGCGAGCACTTCCCCGAGTTCCCTGCCTTCGAATATGAGTCCGCTGTCTATCGGGTGGCGCAGTTCCCACATGGACGCCCTCGACAGCTGGTGCGTCGCCTCGAGTCTCGCGACCTGCTCCTCGTTCGCCGGGTCCACCGTCCCGATGGCCGATTCGATGCCGAGCCCGATCATGTAGGCGGACTGAGCTACCCTGTCATGGATGGCCTGGGAGAGTTCGATGCGCTCTCTGTGAAGCTCCCTCTCCCGTTGAACCGCGATCGTCCTCCTTACGTGCTCGAACCTCGCGATGAGGCTGACGACGACAACAACGCCGTACATGGCGGCGATCCTGGCGACCAGCACCTTCTCTTCCTTCGCACCGAGGTCGATCCCTTCCCCCGCCATCAGCACAGCCACGCTGTAGAGCACGGCTGCCATCGTCACCCACCCTAGGCTGATCCTGAAGGAGGCGAAAGCCACGGCGAACAGGGCCAGGGCCGGGTAGTACAGCAGAAAGCACAGTGGCGCCAGGCCTCCTCCGACCACGGCGCCTCCCGTAATGAGGACCACGTCCAACGCGCTGAGCGCCAGGAGACTCTGCCAGTTCACGTTCCTGCCGGTCCGCACCAGGAAATGGACGTAGCCGTTGAAAGACATAGCAAGCAGGGCGAGCAGTACGTAGCAGACGTGGATGGGAAGCGTGTACTCGGGACGGTAGACCAGTAGGGTCAGAGCGATCGCCAGGATCGACCACCGTACCCATACGGAGATCGTCGCCGCATGGCGCAGACCCTCAGGGTCGGTCAACTCAGCCAGGCCGGCGCGGTGCGGTAGGGATTGAGTCTGGATGTTCATCAGCAGAACGGTCTCTGGGTTGAAGGGCCCGCAACAGCAAGCCGACCTCTTCACCTCCTATGATACATCAGCGGGGGATACTGATACAGAAGCATAAAGCATTTGTTGGACTCAAACACCCGGATAACAGAACGAGACCGGTTCGAACGCACCCTAGAGGCGCAGCAGCGGTAGGACCTCGGCGGCGTGCTCGATCTGGTGGTCCGGCGGCTCGAGGGCCAGCGGCCATGATTGCCCGTGAATCACCCATGCGGTCGAAAGCCCCACGCCCCTGGCGCCGACCATGTCAGCAGCCACGTCGTCGCCGACGAAGAGCACGTCGCGGCCCGGGGGCACCCCCAGGCAGTCGAGAGCCTGCTTGAATATCGCGGGGTCAGGCTTCCGGCAACCCACCTCCTCGGAGACCACGACGCAGCGGGTCAGCCCCTCCAGTCCGCGTGACCTGATCGTCGCGTGCTGCCCCGACGATGGGCCATTGGTGACGATGCCCCACGGCACGCCCGCCGCATTGAGGTCCCGCAGGAGCGCCACCACGTCCGCGTCCTGGGGCGTGACCGAACGCGACGACCTGAGGTACCACGCGTTCAACTCCTCGTGCGACAACTCGATGCCCGGCCACTCGGCGAGCGTCCGCGCGATCAGCCGCTCTCTCCCCGCCAAGCCCCTTTCGTCGAACGCGGCGAACTTCGTCGCCGCTTCCTCGTCGGTCGTGCTGGCGCGCACGGCGGGAAAGGTCTCGTGCAGGAACCGGCCTGTCGCGCGTATCGCCGCGTCGCGGTCCCAGAGCGTGTTGTCGAGGTCAAAGAGTGCGGCAGTATACAGCGACATCAGGTGACTCCTCCGTGCTGGACTCCGGTTCCACGACTACCGTTCACGGGCTACCACCCCTCGATCCTGTGGTGCCTGAGCCCGGCCAGCGCCCAGACTCCGATGAACGCAATGAGAACCCCCGCAGCAACTATCGCCAGCCAGATCCCGAGGAACTGCACCATCACCCCCGCCAGGAA
>JAPOOH010000373.1 GCA_026713505.1 Chloroflexota bacterium
CGGACAGCTACTTCCGCTCGGTTGTCGTCAACTTCTCGTTCGACGTTCGCGACGACGGCGCCGGGCTGCGGCACGACGGGGAGTTCACGGTCTCCGGCGACGGCGACCCGCGCCTGGTGAACGTGGACGGGGACCAGCTCACGTCGCAGGAGCCACGCTCTACCCCGGACGGAGGCGCGGCCGATATCCACGCCTACCTCCGGCGCGAGGGCGGCGACGCCATCGACATCACACCCTACGGGTCGAGTAGATGGCGCGCCATCCGCACCGGCACGGCCTACGCGCTCTCCGTCGACGTGAACCTCGGCGGCAGCGGGGCGTTCGACCTCGAGTTCGAAGCGACAGACCGTACCGGCAACACGACCATCGCGGACGCGGCGGACGTCGCGGTCACACCCCCCGATCCTACGCCCACGCCTGCGCCTCAGGCCCAGGCAGCGACGCCGACGCCCATACCGATCCCTACGCCGGAGCCAACCGCTACGCCCACACCGGAGCCGACGGCCACACCGACGCCGACGCCGGAACCCACACCTGACCCGCGCGTCATCGCCTGGCTGGAAGCCTGGATACAGGCATGGCAAGCGTGGCTGGAGCGGTTGCAGGCGGTGTTCTTCCAGTAGTTCGAAGCCCGCACGCCTAAGCGGGAGGAGGCTGAGGAAGCCTCTGCTACAATGGCCAAGCATATGTTCCGTAATCTCGTATCACGCTTATTCAGCAAACCTGCCGCACCTCCACAGGGCGAGCCCACACCGCTCGCAACGGGCGCTCTTGCACCAGCGACGGACGCCACACGCAAGCCCAGGCGGCGTCGGCCGCCCAGGACGGGCGACGCACCGGAAGGGCGTCCCGCCCAGCCGCCGCAGCAGCGCGCAGCGGCGCTCGTCGACACGCCGGACGCTCCGCCAAGCAAACGTCGCCGCAGCCGCGGCGGCCGGGGACGCGGCAAGGAAGACAGTGCACCCGCTCCAGAAAGCGGGGACGACGCCTCGCGCAACAGGCGTAGCCGCAGACCCACGCCTCCACCGCAAGAACCCTCGCTCCGCGACTTGCCGTTCGGTCCCGTGCTCGTCTCCGCCCCGATCAAGCGCGCATTGGACGAGATGCGCTACGAGTCGCCCACGCCGATCCAGGAGCTCGTCATCGAACCGCTGCTCAACGGCGAGGACGTCGTGGGGCAGGCGCAGACCGGCACGGGCAAGACTGCCGGGTTCGGCATCCCCATCGCCGAGCTGGTCGACGCACGGGAGTCGTTCGTGCAAGCGATCGTCCTCGTGCCGACGCGCGAGCTTGCGCGGCAGGTGACCGACGAGGTCACGGAGCTCTGCCGGTACCGGGGAACGCAGGTGGTTCCCGTCTACGGGGGCGCGCGCCTGGGGCCGCAGATCAGCGCACTGCAGGACGGCGCGCAGGTCGTCGTCGGCACGCCCGGGCGCGTGATCGACCTGCTGGACCGGGGCGTGCTGCGCCTGGACAGGGCGCGGCTGGTGGTGCTCGACGAGGCGGACCAGATGCTGGACATCGGCTTCCTGCCGGACGTGCGCCGCATCCTGCGCTCCACGCCGCGCTCGCGGCAGACCGCGCTCTTCACCGCGACCGTCCCCACGATGATCAAGCGGCTCATCTACTCCTACCTGCGCGAGCCGCAGACGTTCCGCGTCGGCGAGGAGTCTGAGCCGGTGGAGCAGGTAACGCAGCGTTACTGCGAGGTCGCCAGCCGCGACAAGCTGACCGCGCTCCTCAGCGTGCTGGACGAGAACGAGCAGACGCTCCTGTTCCGCCGCACGCAGGACGACGTGGACTGGCTCGTGAAGACGCTGACGCGGCGCGGCGTCAAGGCGGCCGCCATCCACGGCGGTCTGCCGCAGGGCGAGCGCAACGCGGTCATGCAGAGTTTCCGCAGCGGCGCGCTCAGGCTGCTCGTCTCCACCAACCTCACATCCCGAGGCATCGACGTCCCCACGGTGGCGAACGTCATCAACTACGACATCCCGGAGAGCGTCGAGGAGTACGTGCACCGCATCGGCCGCACGGCGCGCATGGGGCGCGAAGGCACGGCCCTCACATTCGTAAGCGAATGGGACCTGGACTTCTTCGACGCCATCAAGGCGCACGTGGGCGACGACCTGCAGCCGATAGAGCTGGGGCTCTACGGACTGCAGAAGACAACTGTGTAGGGCTGGCCGGATGCGCGCGACCGAGTTTCTCTCACGCACCCTGAGACAGGACCCGAACGAGGCTGAGACGGTCAGTCACCGGCTCATGCTCCGTGCGGGCATGATGCAGCAGGCCGCCGCAGGGGTTTACTCTTACCTGCCGTTGGCGCTCCGGTCCATCCAGAAGATCGAACGGATCGTGCGGGAGGAGATGAACGCGGCGGGCGGGCAGGAAGTGCTGATGCCCACGCTCCAGACGCTCGAAACGTGGGAGCAATCGGGCCGTGCCGCGGCCTTCGGCGGCAACCTCTTCCGCCTGTTCGACAGACGCGAGCGCCCGCTCGTCCTCGCGCCCACGCACGAGGAGATCGTGACCGCCATCGCGGGCGCCCACGTCGAGTCCTACCGGGACCTGCCGCTCAACATCTACCAGATACAGACGAAGTTCCGCGACGAGCCGCGACCGCGGGCCGGTCTGCTCCGCGGACGCGAGTTCACCATGAAGGACGCCTACTCCTTCGACGTCGATCAGGAAGGGCTGGACGTCACCTACCAGCGGATGCGCGTTGCATACCGCAACATCTTCCGGCGCTGCGGACTCCCGACCATCGAGGTCGAGGCCGACAGCGGAGCGATCGGCGGGAAGGACTCGCACGAGTTCATCATGCCGGCGCCGAGCGGCGAGGACGTCATCCTCTACTGCGAGGAGTCCGGCTACGCCGCGAACGTGGAGCGCGCGACGTCGGTCATCGACCCGGCGCCGGAGGGAGACCCGCTCCCCCTGGAGCTGGTGGACACGCCCGGCATCACCTCCATCGCGGACCTCGCCGTGTACCTGGGCATCGGGGAGTCGCAAACGCTCAAGGCCGTCTTCTACCAGGCGGACGAAGAGACCGTGCTCGTGACCATCCGGGGCGACATCGAGGTCAACCAGGTGAAGCTGAAGAACCACCTCCACTGCCTGGACCTGCGCCTCGCCAACGCGGAGGAGGTTGCGGCAGCGGGGCTGACGCCGGGTTCCACG
>JAPOOH010000374.1 GCA_026713505.1 Chloroflexota bacterium
AGCACGGGCTCGAGCAGCACCGCCGTGATGCCGAACTCCTTGATGCGGTCGGCAATGGCGGCGAGACGCTGCGGCGATGGCTCTGGCTCCGGGGAGAGGCCAGCGATCCCGACCTGTTCCAGGTCGTAGGCCAGCGCAAGGTATGCGTATGCAGAGTGGGACGTGACGAACTCGCGGTGGGCGCACGAACTGAGGCCCGCCTCGAACTCCGCGTGCAGCGCCCGGAGGTCTGCCGAGAGCGCGGCGAGGTTCGCCCGGTAGGTGTCCGCGCCCTCCGGGTCCGCCTCGATCAGCGCCTCTGCTATGCGCTCTGCCTGGCTGACGGCGCGCAGCGGGTCGAGCCAGAAGTGCGGGTCGAACTCCCCATGGTCATCCTCGTCCTCATGGCCGTGGTCATCCTCGTCCTCATTGCCATGCTCCTCCTCCTCCTCGTGGCCATGCTCATCCTCGTCCTCATGGCCCTCGCCTTCACCGAGGGTGCCAACGAAGGCGATGCCGGTGGGTGAACCGCCCACGTCCCAGACTTCCTCCACTTCGAGGTGGTCGAGGTCGAGCGCGATGACCTCACCCTGGGCCGGGTTCGTCAGGAACATCGTCTCGCCGACGATGACGAGGCGGGGCCGCCCGTCCTCGCCCGGGTCCATGACGTGGAGGTGCGTGACCTCATCGCCATCGTGGGCATCCAGCACGTGGAGTTCGCCTTCGGCGGTGAGCAGGTAGAGGCGCTCCGCGTGCGCGCCGACGCCGCCGGCCGCGACCGGCTCGCTGAAGACCCGCTGGAACTCGCCGGACTCCGGGTCGATCAGCCAGATGCCGTCGTTGGCGAATCCCTGACCGTCGAAGTAGGAGGCCCGTCCGAAGAAATGGTGCAGTTCTTCGTGTCCGAAGAAGGAGCCGATCCGCGACTCCTCGCGCATCTCGGGCGGATTCTCGATGAAGTCGTGGTCGTAGCTGCCGCCGTGCGGGTGCAGGAGGAGCACACCGCCGACGCAGCCGAAGATGGCGCCGTCCTCGTTGTGCGCCTCGCCGTGCTGGCCGGGGCAGGAACGGTTGCTCGCGTCATAGATGACTTCGTCGTCAAGATTGCGGACCTCAACGCCCACGGGCAGGCTGTCGTCCGAGTTCTCGGGGTAGTCGGGGTTCTTCGTGGTCACGATGATGTGGTCGGGTGAGATCGCCAGGGCGGCGCCGTGCTGCGGGCCGGCTTCGAGCACGATCGGCTGGTAGTCGCCCTGCGTGCCGGCAAGCTCGTCCTCGTTGTAGAGGTAGGCGTGGCCGTGAGCGTCGGCGAACACTGCCGTCCAGCCGTGGCTGTTGGCGAAGTGGATCGGTCGTTCATCCGTCACTACAAGGGGATGACGCGAGACCGGCTCACGCACGGGGTCGAAGTGGTCGCCGTGCTCCACGAGGAAGATGCCGCCGTCGAAGAGGTGGATGCCGTCATCCGCCTCACCCGGGCCCCTGGCGAGGACGAAGGCGTACCGGTGCGTCGGGCTGGCGTAGATCGCGGCCGGCGGAGCACTGATCTCGAAGACGCCAACGTCCACCTCCTCCGTTGAGAGGTCGATCACTGAGAGGTGTTGCGCCTCGAGGTCCGCGACCAGCAGGCGTCCGTCAAAGGCCGACTCGCCCTCGCCGTGCTCGGCCCCTTCCATGTGGCCGTGTGGGTCTGCGCCTTCCTCGGCAGGCAGTGCCGCCTCCGGGTACGCAGCCTCGACCACGATGCCGGAGAGGTCGTCGCCCAGAGACTCGAGCGCACGGTCCAGCCAGGGCAACAGAGTGAGGCCGTTCGTCACGACGACGTCGGCCGCGGCGATCCTGCGGAGGTGGCTCGCCGTGAGTTCGAAACCATGGGCCTCGGTGCCGGGCCGCACGAGGGTCTCGACTTCCACCCGGTCGCCGCCGATGCGTTCGGCGAGGTACTGCATCGGGTAGATGCTCGCGACCACGCTCAGCGGCTCTGAGGGGACACTGGTGGGGGTGTTGGCAGGCTCCGGGGCGCTGGTGGGAGTGTTCGTAGGCTCGGGCTCTCCCGAGCAGGCCGCTATCGCCAGGGCCAGGGCCGTGACGATGAGCAGCAAAAACACACTAGTAATACTTCGTCTCATTCTATCGCCTCCACAAGGGTTTACATGGTCCGTGCACGGGGGGATGCCTGCGCGGCCCTTGCTGCGCAACTGCATCCACCACGAGTCGATGATGCAGTTTCAGCCCGTGCCCGAACGGCTTGATGGCATAGATGGAACCAAACGCGTTTACATATTGTCAATACCTTGTATCATTAACAGCGAAGATGATACCAGCCCGAACCCCGCCCGTTCCCCGCAGGGAACGGGCCGTTGGTGGCTCACAGATGGGTCCTGTTGATCTTCCAGTCCGGCAGGATGCCCGCGGGACTGTACACAACCGGGTGCCCGGCTTATGCTGCCAGCGATTGCTGTATGTCGAGTCGAGTCCTGGAAGGAGATGAGTCGATGGCTGTGATCGATGCCGACACCCACGTGGACGAGTGCGAAGAGACCTGGCAGTTCATCGCGCCCGAGGACGCGCGGTTCAGGCCGGCGACCGTCGTCCCCATCGAAGAGCTGGACTCCGGCGCCGCGGTCCCCGGTACGCGTCCCGAAGCGGCAGTGGTTGTGCCGCCCGCCGCACAGCCCCC
>JAPOOH010000375.1 GCA_026713505.1 Chloroflexota bacterium
GGAAGCGCCCTTGAACGGGCTGGGTAAGCCGCGGCCTGCCGGAAGACATGGCGTCACCCCTCCGTCAAGCTGGTCTCCCCGCCGTATGAATCCGGCGGACACCGTCGCAGCCGGCACCTTAGCACGAACGGGCAGTTATGTGAACAAATGGAGAATAGTATGCGAACAGAATAGTGATATATGCCGAACGCCGGGATGTGGCAGGACGGAGCACAGTGTGCCTCCCCGTGCGCCTGCTTTGCCCGCGCGCCCGATCACACCGGGCTCCAGAGGACGGTCGCGGCGGCTGAGTCGGGCGTCGGTGTCCCCCCGGGGAGTGCGCGTGGGGAAGGCCAGGTGGTCGCCGTATCTCTCCAGGCGGCGAGGGTGTTCGCTCGTCCCCGGCTACAGCATTGAGCGAATCATGAGCGAGTAGACGACGACCAGGACGAGCACGGCTCCGCCCAGTAGCAGACTGGTCCTGGCGGCTCATGCGCGTTGCGCCAGCCGGGACGGGCCTCTCGAGCGGGGTTGGCGGCGGGAATTATGGCGAGAACCGCGCCCGTGTAGTGAATAGCAGGTGAGTATGGAGTGTATATTGTGCAACTACAGCCGTTAGGATGACGTGAACGACAGGCTGGGCCCTCGATTCGTGCTCTGCGGCACGGGACGAAGACGGGGGCCGGGACGAGCGGGGTCATGGTCATGGACAGGAGCAGTGCAATGGCTTCGCGTGGGAACGACGAATGGAAACAGGGCCGACGACCGGTGCAGGATTCGATCCGTCCAGGCGGGCTTCCGCCCCTCTTGGTTCGGGGGTTGTCATCGAGCATCACCTTGCTGCCACTCGATCTGGACCCCCAGTCGCTCCCGTGTCATCAGTAGCGCTGGAGACTCCCGCGCTGAACAGCACAGGTGGACCGTGCGTGCCATGAGAACGACAATTTCGAAGCCGGTGATCCCCGCCGCCCAAGCCGAGTCCAGCATCCTCACCGCGCTGGAGAAACATGGCAGCCGCCTGACGTGGCCGCGTCGTGAGTTGGCCGCGCTGCTCGCGCGCAGGACCGATCCGTTCAGATCGCAGGAGATCATCGCTGCGATGCCCGACCTCGGGCGAGCGACCATCTACCGCACGCTGCGCCTGCTCGTGGAGGTCGGCCTCCTGTTCAGAGTCGTGATGCCGGATGGCTCGCGCCGCTACTCGTTGGACGACCCGTATGCCAATGAGCACCTCGTCTGCATCGGTTGCGGTCGCATTGACGACTTCCGCCATCCCTCTGTTCAGCACCTGCTCAGCGTGGCGAAGGACAACGTGGGACGTGGTTTCGTCGGGCACCGAATCGAGTTCTACCATCGCTGCGGCACCTGCAGCGAGACCGGGAATGCTACGGGCACTCGCGGAACCCACGGTCAGGCATCAACTCGTGAGCGAGCGCTGAGGGGGAGGACCGCTTGAGGCTGACACGGGCGCAGCGCAGGGGACGGGAGCTGAGGCGCGAGCTTGGCCTCCGCGGCCGGGTGGATGCGGAGGCCTTGGCCGAGCACCTGGGGTTGGAGGTGTTCTCGTGGCCGTTCCGCACGCTCCAGGAGATGAAGGTCGATGACGTCATCGGCGTGGCGGAGCGTCTCGATGCTTCGTGGCGCCGGTGGGTGATAGCGCATGCGATAGGGCACAGCCTGCTGCATCCGGGGAACCACCTCTGGATGCAGGAGCACACCCTCCTCGGCCACCGCGTCGAGCGGGAGGCGGAGGAGTTCGCGGGTGCCCTGCTCGTGGACGAGGACGAGGCGCTGGAGCGGGGCCTCGTCCACCCGAGCGAGGTGGCCGAGTACTTCGGCGTGCCCGAGGAGATGGCCCGGAATCACAGCCTCTGGAGCGGCAGGTGACTGCCTTGAGAGGAGGTGTGGGCACGGCGCTCGTTCCGGGGGTGACCCCACCTCTCTGGCAATGGAACACGGGTTCCATACCGGTGCCCCTTCCACTGTGGAGCGCTCCGGTGGCTTACGGCGGCTCCGCAGCACGATGTCGCATGCGCCATGGACGACGGCCAGCGCACCCCGTGAGGGCGACGAGCCGCGTGTACCCATCGTCGCCGAAGACGGCGGCACTGGCGAACAGCGTCACGCCAACGATGAGGAATCCCACGGGTCACCTGGATGCGCCCTTCACTCGCACACCACCCCGTCGTTGTCCCGGTCGTCCATGTAGGGGTATGCGGGGTGGCCGCGGGGGACGGGAGCTATCCCGTGGGCCCGCGCCTCGGCGCAGGTGATGCGGCCGTTGCCGTTGTCGTCGTACCGCCGGAGGGCGTCGCCCGTCTGCACGCCTCCCGCGGAGGGGACCGGCGTCGCCGTTGGGGCCGGACGGCCCTCCCGCACCACCATCCCGGTCGACGGGCAGCCC
>JAPOOH010000376.1 GCA_026713505.1 Chloroflexota bacterium
GGCACACGACCCTTCCGACCCCAGACGAATGGCAAGGCTGAGGCGTTCAACAAGATCCTGCAAGCTGAATGGGCCTACCAGCGACCGTATACCTCCAACCGCGAGCGGCTCGACACGCTGCCTGCCTTCCTTGCGTATTACAATCACCGGCGTCCACACGGCGGCATCGGCGGGATCACTCCCGCCTCGCGCATGTAAACAACGTCCCTGGGAACTACACCTAGCGGGCTGCATCGTCGCTCCCTTTCTGATTGGGGAGCACGAGTTCCTGATGGGTGCTGAGCGCTGGGTCGCAAGCTATTCAGCCGTGACTGAGGCAGTCGTCGTTGAAATACCCGTTAGCACGATGCAGCTAGTGGTTACAGCCATTCCGCGTGTACGTGACCGCATGCACCAGCTTGTCATGAGGCGTCTTGCGCGCTACTACTGGACATCGCTCGCAACCACAGGCACACCATGTTCCCGGGTTGCAGCGGCTTTAATCTCGCGCCTTGCCCTAGACGGTGAAGACTATGGTCGCCAACGCAGGATTGAGGTCAAACAGAAGGACATCGCCCGCCTCACGACCATGTCCTGAACAGCCGTCGCAGACGGCTTCGCGGAGCTCCTCCACGCGAATGCAATCCAGCTAGACGAGACCAACCGTGGGCGTTTCACCGGAATCGTGCTGGTCGCCAACGTTGATGACTTGAAAGATGCCGCCTTCTCAGATGTCCGGGACCGCACGATAGTAGGCTTGCTTGAGGGAGCACCCCAAGACTGAGAATCGTCTACTGTGACCAGCACGTCTAGGGTCGCTTTGCTGGCGATTCAAAGGCGCGGGCGCTTGGCCAGTACCCCGATCTTTCACTTGACTATCGTGTCGCCCAGTTCAGAGGCTCATGCAACGCTCGGCGTGCAGTCTCCAACGAGCGTACTTGTGGTCGGGTGCTGGGTGGACGGGGACCCTTCCCACCTTAGGGGCGGCGAGCAGCAATGAGCGTAGCACCCTTAGAACTTGTCCGCTGCTCTCTAGAGCGCTCGGTCAACTGCCCACGAGTACCGGTACGTTTTAATGCTATTGCGTTTCACCCCTGAGCGTGCCTGCGGCGACAACGCCTCCCCGGAGACTGAGGCCGACACACGGGAAGGGGTCGTTGACATTGGCATTGGCCAAAGCAAGCACCATGTAAATGGCGGTGTCGAACTAGATCCTCTTGGAAGTTCAGTAGATGTGTTGCCCCCATCACGTAGCCTTCCCCACGTCAACAAGGATGTACCCAGTCTCGGCCCCGGCAGGGTCCACCAGGGACTCAGCGCACCCCCCTTCAATGTCAGCCTCCGTTACTGCTGGATTGAGGTTCCTCTTCGAGAGGCACAACCTGCAGCGTCTTCGCGAAACCGCCCATTACCAACCGCCGCCATAGCCGCTGCCGGGATGCGACTCTTCTTCGCACGCGCTGGGAGGCCGCCCTGCGCCGGGTTATCGGTCAGGCGCACCACTCAATGCGAGGCAAGGCGTCCGGGTGGTCCGGAAGCCGGATGACGATGTCCAAGACACTCCCGTCATCTACCTTGAAGCGGGTTGCGTGCTCCCGCACGGCGGTGAACCCCCCTGGGCCGTGCCACCCTACGAAGGTGCATCCCTCATTGGATTCCGTACTTACGCCGGGGGCGAATACGTCCAAAATGAAGGAACCGTCGGGGACTACTATGGCAAAGGAGCCGTCCTCCCCGGTCGTAGCAGTGCCGACATTGTCCACGAAAGTGTCGGCTCCGTCGGGCCAGGCCCGCAGGAATGTCCCTTCCACCGGCTGATTGTTCGGCCCTATCACCTTGCCCTGAATGGTGACGATTTCCTCGGAGGGGTACTGGATCTCCGATGGCGTGTAGGGCGACATGTCGAATCCCTGCTCATCAAAGTAGGTCAGGCGATTGGGTATTGTCCTCAGGATCGAAATGATCTCGGCGGTCGTCAGCCGTTCTGATTGATACCGCACGGCGAACCACGCAAGGAAGCTCTCCGCGACATCCTCTGTGTCCGGATTGTCCCGGGCATACTCCGAGATGAAGACACCGTCGGCCTCCTGCGCCGCACGCCAGCCGGGGGAGCCTTCGTGCGTTTGGTCCAGCGTGGTATGTGTGGCTTCATGGACGAATACTTCCCCGAAATCACCCGGCTCCCGATCCGGATAGATGACGATGATCCCTAAGGTTTGGGACGCATTCCACCTTCCCTCGCCGGGGTGGATGTCCACGTGCTTGATACCGGGCATCAGGACCGCCGGTATCTGTCCCAGGGCATGGATGTACGTCTCCACTGTCCCTTGTGCGGCCTCTCTGCTGCCGAGTTCGGGATAGACGCGGAATTCCACCACGTGTCCGGCGTACCGTACATCGAACAGGTAAGTATCGATCGTAATCGTCATTTCGGACTGTTTATCCCAGTGAGGGAGCTCACCGCGACCTGCGTACGTGATGCTCTCCAACGTGGTGGGATCGGAGGGTTCGATGACCTGCGGTGAGATAAGCGTTGTCGCATGGAACGGAGGCGTGCCCGTGTGTTCGAGTTTGAAGTCCAGTGTGCGGTCTTCCTCCATGGCGATCTCGACGGTCTCGGTTTCGTGGGTGGGCTCGGCGATGACCCTGACCGTGACCGTCCCCCAGACGTTAGGGAAGCGGTAGCCGCCGTCGGGACCGATGACCATGGACTCCACTTTGCCGTTCTCGAGCCGCACGACGGCGCCTGCAAGGACTGGCCCGTTTTTCCGGCTGTCACGTACCGTCCCAGATAGAGTGAACGTGGGTGGAACCGTTACCATTGCGGACCCGGACGCAGCACCCGCACTGGCTGTGATCGTCGCCTCCCCTTCCGCAATCCCAGACACCAGACCAAGCGCATCCACCTCCGCCACCAGGGCGTCGGCGGACTCCCAATAAAATTCAACCCCCACAACCGGATGCCGGTTCGCGTCGAACGCTTCCGCCGCCATCTGAACGATCTCGCCCCACGCGGTCAGCTCGGTCATGGACGGCGAAACCTCTACTGAGGCCACCTCCTGCGTCACCGTCACCACTGCGGACCCTGATGCCGACCCGGCCGACGCCATGATCGTCGCTGTCCCGTTGCCCGACGCCGTCACAACGCCAAGCGCGTCCACTGTCGCCACCAGGGCGTAGGCAGACTCCCACGAGAATTCGGCCCCCGCAACCGCATGTCCGTTCGCGTCCAGTGCCTCCGCCGCCAGTTGAATGGTCTCGCCCCACGCGGTCAGCTCGGTCACGGACGGCGACACCTCCACTGAGGCTACCTCCTGCGTCACCGTCACCACCGCGGACCCTGATGCCTGCCCGGCCGACGCCGTGATCGTCGCCGTCCCGTTGCCCGCTCCTGTCACGACACCGGCCGCATCCACCGTCGCCACCGAACTGGCGCTGGTCGTCCAAGTCACGGTGACTCCAGTCATTACCGTGAGGTCCAGGTCACGCACCTCCATCCTCAGTTGTGCCGTTGCGCCAAGTGCAGTCAGATCCACCGCAGCGGGGCTGACCGTGACCGAAGTAGGGCGGGCGGGCTCAGGTGCCGCCGTAGCAGTTGGTTCTGGGCTTAGAGTGGCAGTCGCAGCGGCCGTTGGTTCAGGCGTGGGAGGGGGACTATCGCTACAGGCGCTCAGGGCGACGGCGATGGCAAGAACTGTAAGGACGAAAAGCCAGCGGACAATAGGAGAGGGCACGGCCACTTCGGTCATCTCCCTTCATGTAACCTTGGAATCGTCGGAAGAGCACCGTGCTCGAGGTGTGGCGCACGATTCCCTCAGCGAGTAATATCCGTTCCCGGAACGCGCAGATGAGCCTAGGGGTTGGGTCAGCGCGCCGAATTCCTCCAAGCCGACCACAAGCGCGGGTACGCCCGGCAGCCCAGCACAAGTGCAAGCCCGACGATCGGCAGCAGCACGATCCATGGAGAAATGCCTCCCTCCTCAAGCGTCTCAACTATGGGAACGGGCCCGGGCGTTGGCGTCGCAGTCGGCTCAGGCGTGAGAGCCGTTGTCGGACGCGGTGTGGCAGCAGGGACCGGTGTCGCGGTCACGGCTTGTGCGTCGGTCGCCGTCTGTGCCTCCGCCGGCGCCGACCAGAGGAGCACGCCGCCCAGCGCAAGGGCCAGCAGGACGATGCTGACGGCGCGCGGGAACAGGGCGAGACCCGCCTGGGGAACGGCACGCGGCCTGGCGTGGGGCCGGAGCGTCCGCAGCATCAACGCCAAGGAGTCTTTCGCCCCGTGGAGGACGCCTCCTCTTGCCAAGGTCGACCGATTCACCTGCGCGCTCCCATTGCTCGGTCCGGGTGCCGTTGCGACAGCTTCTCTGCGGCCAGGGTGGAGGGCTGCATGGAAGTCCTTCCTCTCGAGCGGAATGCGGCCTCAACGACGGCAGCAATTGCCGGCAGCGTCCGGCCGGGCTCGGAGCCATCCAGGAGCGATACCGCCACTAGTGGGGCTTCTTTTCCGTATGTGCGCGGCATTCTCCGGCATCGGACGGAACCCCTCCGCACGAGAGTGGCAGCCAGCGATTCCGCCTAATCTCTGATCGTTCCTGCGATCTCCCGGTGAAAGACAATAGAGACCCTTCATCGTCTGGGTAAGTGCCAAACATCACTCTTGGGACAACGTTCTGTTTGCTCTTGGTGAGAGTGTTTCTGCAACTTTTCACTCTTGCCTACATAAGCGGAAATGGCTAGGTTGGCGGCCACGTGGACAACCGTTGTGACCACCGAAACACTCCACGCTCTCACGCGCATACGGAGGGGAGATGTCTCAGGCGCACCGCCAGAGCCGGGGCATTCATCTCATCAGCGCGGCCGCCGGACGCTGGCGGGCCGAAGGGCCTCGCGCCCATGCCGGTCCGGTCGAACCGGCTCTCGGCCGCCTTCTGTATTGTGCAGCTAACCTACCGGCCTGCGGGTTGGCCGGAGCGCTGCGTCGCGTATGCGCCGCTGCTCCTTCCGCAAGGGCCGTGGGTGGGGTGGCGCCGGATCTCTGCGCCGGTTCGACCGGGGTTGCTGCGTCATCTGACCGGCCTCCGGGCTCCCCTGGTGACCTGGGGGTTGGCCCGGACGCTACAGTGGGGGAATGCATCTGATGAAGGCGGCGTTCGGGGCCACGCAGAGGCGGCTTGTTCAGATGCTCTGGCTCGACCCGGACGAGACAGCGTACGCCGCTCACATCGCAGTGTGGACCCGCTGGTTCCTCTGGGTCGGCGCGATGATGTCACTCGCCATTCAGCCTACGTTCACGTTTCCCCAATCCATTCCCCAATCCACTCCGTTCGTGATCCTGCACTTGGCGGCGGTCACCCTCAATGGCTGGGTGCACTACCGTCTGGTCTCCCGGCGCAGAGTTACATGGCGTCACGTGTTCGTCCTCGGCGTCCTGGATTTGACTTTCGTCACGGCCACTGTTGTCGATGGGGGTTACGACACTTTCTGGTTCGTTGGCTACTATGCCGCCCTTGCCGCCTTTGCCGCCGTCTTCACCTCCCCTCTGCTGAATCTCACTTGGACCACGATCACAGCCTCCATATATGTCGGCGTGAGTTTGGCCGTTGGTTCGGGCATGGCCCTCGATGGCGTCGATGTGAAGGCCCTCTACGTCAGAGTGGTCGGGATGTTCGGGGTCGTCCTCGCCATCAACTTCATCACCCGGTTTCAGCGGCACAGGGCGAGAGCGGCGATGGAACGGGAGCGGGCGCTGCAACGGGAGCGGCTCGAGCTCTCCGAGACGATCCACGACACGATCGCCCAGACCGCCTTCATGATCGGCCTGGGGATCGACGCGGCCAAACGGGTTGCCGGAGGCTCGAACGAGGAGCTCACCGCCAGGCTCGATGCCACATCACAGCTCTCCAGGACCGCCGTCTGGCAGTTGCGGCACCCGATAGACATGGGCCGCATATTCGAGGGAAGCGGGCTGGGCTGGACCCTGGACTCGCACGTGGCGACGTACAGGACCATAACGTCGATGTCGGCGGAGCTGACGCAGAACGGGGTGGAACCGCCTCTCTCGATCGAGGTCAGGAGCATGCTGTTCTCCATAGCCCACAACGCCCTCGCCAATGCCCTCCGCCATGCCGGGGCGAGCCACGTGCTGGTTGAGCTCGACTTCGGACGGGATGAGCTCAGGCTCTCGGTTTCGGACGACGGGGTGGGACTTCCTCACAACTACGAGGAGCGGGGCCACGGCTTCGCAAACATGCGGGCGTACGCCGAGCGCCTGGATGGACGCCTTATCGTCGAGCCCAGGGGGCCGCTGGGGGGCGCGAGCGTCACCTGCGTGATGTCGTTGGGCCGCGGACAACAGGAGGGATAGGATGTCAACCGGGTCTCGTCGCATCAGGGTGCTGCTCGCAGATGATCATTCGGTCACGCGGGAAGGTCTCAGGTCGATCCTGGCGGGGTCGGAGGAGTTCGAGGTGGTGGGCGTGGCCAAGAACGGCGTGGAGGCGGTGAAGGCGGCCTCCGAACTGCAGCCCGACGTGGTCGTCATGGACGTCATGATGCCCGGGAAGGACGGCGTGGAGGCGTGCCGGGAGATCATGGAATCTCTGCCAGAGACACGGGTGATGATGCTGACCGCCTCGACGGAGGGGAACGCCGTGATAGAGGCGGTGGCCGCTGGTGCGGCCGGCTATCTTCAGAAGGTGGCTGACATGAACCAGGTCCTGACCATGATCAGGAGCGCGGCTGCGGGCGAAGGGCATCTGCCGACCGAGTTGGTGAAGCGGGTCTTCGACAGGATCAGGAGCGGGGGAAGGTCCAGGGAGGAGGTCGACCTTACCCCGAGGGAGAAAGAGATACTCGTGTCCTTCTGCCGGGGCATGTCGTACGTCGCGATCGCCGAGGCAAGGGGCGTCAAGGTGGTCACCGTCCGGAACGCCATCTACACAATCCAGGTGAAGCTGGGCGTCGACTCGAAGCAGGAGGTCGTGGTGTGGGCCGTGCAGAAAGGGCTGCTTGATTACTGAGCACATGGGCTGCTTGCCAGGCCTGCCTCACCTTCCCCCTAGGGCATCCGGTAGCGGACGCGCGGCTCGGTGAAGAATTAGGTTGGGTTGCTTGCGCCCTCACCGAACTGGCTGCGAATCCGTCTCAGGTGGGTGCGCAGTGCCCGAAGACTGTCCGGTTCCTTCCCCCCAGATCCTCCGCAGCAACTCATCGTGGGTTACCACCCGTCCGGCGTTGACCGATAGCTCATGGAACAACTGGTACTCCTTGGCCCTGAGTTCCACAGGGCGGCCGGCGAGGGCAACCCGGCGCTTGGCGTAGTCGATGGCCAGGTTCACGAAAAGGTAGCGAGCAACGGAGGAACCGTCTGCGCACCCACCAGCTGTCACCTCTCGCCGTGCGGATGGAACCGCCGCTTCCACATACGGAGATCCAGAAGGCGCAGCTCGCTGAGAGCGCCGTTCAGACGTCGAGTAGACGTGCAGACGACCGCCACTGGGTGGCAGGGTTGCCTGCTACTACTCCTGTTACCTCACTGGTTCTATGGACAGGTAGTAGCCCAGCCTATCGCCCACCGCCTCTATGACAGTGACGAAATACTCTCCAGTATGCGGTGCTGCGTAGACCAACTCGGAGTTAAGGCCAAGCCCGCCGCCGCTGTCCTCGTCGACTAAGACCTGATCCTCGCGGGCATTGAGGAAGTCAACGTATAGGAGCGTGTCCACGTTGACGGAGTCAGTGGCGATACGTACTGCTCTCCCTCTTTCAGGCGAATGGAATACCACTGCCAACAGGGTCGGCGGAGGATAGTGCAGGGTACGGCGGGCGCTACGAGTGTTCGTGAGGGAATCTTCACTATGCGAATCGGTTGGAGAGTGCCCTTGCCCCTCCCTCCGATGGGCCTGGGAGGCCTGCTAAGGTGACGCCTCTACGGTCTCCGAGGTCGTTCCAACCGACACTCCTCCCGCTCCCTTCATCCAAAGGGCGCCCACCCCCACGCTGATACCGGAGTGGGAGTTCAGCAACCTCGCCGCCGAGGGGTCAACCGTCGTCGTCGACCTGAAGTGGATCGCAGCCGTCGACGTCCGCGTGACCCTCGATGGGCGACCGCCGGACCACCTGACTGGACTCAAACCCTTAGTCGCGTCGCCGACCGTCCGCTCCTCTAGAGCGCTCGGTCAACTGCCCATGAGTACCGGTACGTCTTGTTGCTATTGCGTCTCACCCATGAGGTTAGTGGTCGCGGTGTAGGCGTCCACCCCGCCCTCGAACGCAGGAGCAAGCGTCAACCCGCTCAACTCCAGCCCCCGCACCGGGTAACGGCAGCAGGCGGTCTTTCCACGACAATGTTGACCTGATACTTCGCCGACTCGCTCTGGTCTTCAGACGTAACCTTCCAAGGAACTGCGGGGTTCCTGCCGAGCGTCAGGTCGAACTGGATCCCCTCCGTTGTGGAGTCGGAAGCTAACGACGAGGAGACCGACAAAGTGGCTAACGATGACCTTGGTGTAGGGACAATGGTGACTGTCTCAGTGGCCTGTGGAACGTTCAGGGTGTAGATACTGTCGCCCGGCGCGGTGAAGGCTGGGTTCAACGTTCCCGGGGTCACGGTCAGGCCGCTCATGCCGACGTCGTCGGCCGACGAACAGGGTGACGTGTCGGTCAGGCGCAGGACGACGCCCTCGGCGGTCAGCTTAGCGAGGATGGCCGTCTCTGTCGGCGCTGTGGTGAAGCTGTTCCCGCCGATGTTCAAGTAGATCAGCGTAGTGTGCATGTTGCCCCCCCTCGCACTCTGGCACCGTTTCAAGTGGGGCCGTTCCGCTGGCCATGCCAACACCCGACCACAGCCGGACCGCTACCTCCCCGGAAGTCTGTACATGCCCAATTTTGGACTCTTCCACTCCTGCGATGTCCGCGAAACATGCCCGCACGCGGGGGCGCTGTGCACAGTCCACTAGGGATTATGTGCACGTTCCTGGAGGACATGCCGTGGTACGGAATGGCGCTCACTCGTAGTAGCGACAACAATCGCGGGGCGTACAGTCGGCCGGGACTGCGGCCCTGCTACCAGTGGGTCTCCAACGACGGAAGTCCGGACTCGGACATCACTGACGCCACGGGGTCCAGCTACTCCCTAGTGGCCGCCGACAAGGACAAGACCCTCAAGCTGCGCGTGAGTAGTCAAACGAATGAGGGGGATACGCGAAGTGAACAATGCAAGGGCCTCGGCCTCATTGAAGGTCGCAACAATTAGCATGATCCATAAGAGCAGTCTTCTGGCTGCTTCGGTCATCATGTTGACCCTCGTAGCCTGTGGGGACAGCGAAGAGGCTCAGACTGCCGCTGGTGAAACATCTGCCGCTACCTCCCCGACGGCCGATGTCACCGGTGGTACTCTCCTGTCCCTTGACGACTACATTACGACCGTGTGTGGTGGTCAGTCAGAGGTGGGTGCCTGGGAAGAGGGCGAATCCCTCAGGGAACTCTCCGAGGGTTTGGGGTTCATCAGCGAGCAGATGAGTGCCCTGGAGCCTCCGGTGGAAGTGGCCGAATGGCATGACGCACAGATTGCATTTGCGGGAGCCTTCAAGGAGGAAATAGACGACTTCCTCGATGACCCGGGTGACCGGACGGAGGACGAGTTCCTGCTCTCGATGTTCTTCACCCTTGCGTCTCTCTTCGAGCCCGTGGAACAAGCTGTTGCCGGCATGAATCCGGATGTCCGGGCCCGTATGATTGAAGCCGGCTGCATCGACGAGGAGACGGCCGAATCGATTCCAATGGAGATGGAGAGGGACGAGATTACCGTCGGTGGTAGCGCGTCAGGCTCCCTGGAGGGGGCAGACGATACGGGTTCCTTCCAGTTCCAGGCAGAAAGAGGAGTAGAGTACCTCATACAGGCGGCATGGGCAGACTTGCCTGCAATCTACCTCGTGTTAACGGAACCGTCTCCGGTCAATACCATCCGCCTTCTGGATTCCGATAGTTCGCCGTATCTCCGGAGGTGGACAGCAAGAGCTTCCGGCTTACACTTTATTGACGTGGCGTCAGATGCCGCTGGGTCCTACACAATATCCGTCTCACTGGACGCCAGCCCCGAGACTCCCTCCAATGTACAAGCCGCCTGGGACGGGCCAGACGTAAGGGTCAGTTGGGATCCTGTGGAAGGGGCAGACTACTACATTGTCTACCACGAGGATTTCGTTGAAACAGGGTGCTCAGCAGATATTGACGGCAACAATCCCCGTTGGTGTGAGCAAGTGGCAACCAACGTAACCGGCACAAGCTACGCTCACACTGTCCGTTACCCTGATCGCGATGATAGTTTCTACTTCGTGGCGGCCTGCAATAGCGAGGGCTGCTCACCTACCGATTCCAACAACCCTGTTACCCCAACCGGGGTCATACCATGCTCACTCCACTTGGACCTTGAAGAGGGAGAATCCTGCACCGTTGACATTCCCGGCGTGAATGTTGGCACCAACTTGTTCGAAGTACGGAACAGCCAGGGTTGCTACGGGAATATCTGTGCGGACGGCAGGCTGGACCTCAACGGCTTCATCGCAGCATTCAAGTTCGAGCTCGACAGCTGGTCAATTTACCAGTTTCCGCGCGAAACATCCGGCGGGGCCTCCACACCTGTTCCCACGCCGGGAAGCGGTAGTTGATGTGGACTACTACATGTCAAAGCTCATAGCAACATCTGTGTTGGGTGTGATTCTCTCTGCCGCGATGCTGACCGGATGTTCCGATGAGCCAGGTTCCACGCCAGAGCCGACGGCAACATCCACGGCAACCGCGGCGCCCACCGGGACAGCGGAGCCTGTACCAACGCCGGCTGCTACACCCACCCCAATTCCTATGGCAACAGCGACGCCGACCCCCACGCCTACACCCACTGCCACGCCGACCCCCACGCCTACGCCCACTGCCACGCCAACCCCAATTCCTATGGCAACAGCGACGCCGACCCCCACTACAGGGGCGGAGGGCGGGGACCCGGGATCTATGCCCCCTAACTTCAAGGTAGCCTTTATTGGGGACCAGGGGCTAGGCCGTGACTCCAGGGCGGTCTTGGAAATGATACGAGGGGAAGGGGCGGATATGGTGGTGCACTCGGGCGATTTCGACTACTACGAGGACCCCGACGGTTGGGACCAACAGATCAATGAAACCCTCGGTGATGACTTTCCTTACTTCGCTTCCATCGGCAATAACGATGTTAGTGTCTGGGAAGATTACCAGAGGAAGTTGCTGGAGAGGTTGGCTCGAATCAGTGGGGCCCGCTGCACGGGCGATCTGGGAGTAAATTCCTTCTGTACATATAAGGGGTTGTTCTTTGTGCTTTCCGGCGTAGGCACCATTGACTCAGGCCGATCCTCCTTTATAAGAGAAGCCCTTGCGTCCAAGGAGGCCGAGGAGTCTCCTTGGCGAGTCTGCTCATGGCACAAGAACCAGAGGTTGATGCAAGTCGGGGGGAAGCGAGATGAGGTCGGATGGGAGCCCTACGAAGAATGCCGCAAGGGTGGGGCGATTATCGCTACGGGCCACGAGCATTCTTATTCACGCACACACCTGATGGATAATTTTGAGACCCAGAGTATCGCTTCCAAATCGGCTGTCTTGCGCATTGAAAATGGAAAGAGCTTTGCCTTTGTCTCCGGTATTGCGGGACGAAACATCAGGGGTCAGGACGACCAGCTCGCCGCCAATCCTTGGTGGGCGGCGGTGCATACTTCGGCGCAGGGTGCAAATCATGGAGCGTTGTTCTGCAGCTTCAACCATGGCGGGGTTGAAAATCTAGGGTATTGCTACTTCAAGGACTTGAATGAAGTCATTCCAGACACGTTTGAGGTCATTGTGGGACCGGTTCCCACGCCTGCCGCAACGCCTGCCGCAACGCCTGTTCCGTTTGCCCAATACGACACGCCAGACATCCGATGGCTGAAGAGCAACAGACCGGCACTGTACCGCCGGATCCAGGAAATGCCCTGGGCCAGGGACGGCCTCGGGAGATGGGAGTCCGAGTCAATAGAATGGTTAGCTCGATTAGCCCGCGACAACAATACTGCGGCGTCCCGGATTCTCGATATGCCGTTTTTGGAGACCCACGAACCCAGTGACGCCGCGTTGCTCACGGCCATGTACCGGACCGATCAGCGCGGTCAGCTGAGACTCCTGCTAGCACAGCAGGTGTTTCAGGACGGAATCGAGGACACCGAAATTCCGCTGGCAATCGCCGGGGCCTTCATCGCCAGCACCGGCGGAGACGCTGGGATACTGGAACGGGTACTGGCTCCCGGGTATGCCGATGTCGAAACAGTGTCGCGAGGAACAGAGCTGTCGCCGCATATGAAATTCAGCATCGTCCGTACCGGAAGCAAGCCCCAGCCATGGGTGATGGATAGCCTCTTCGACTCTTTGGAGTTGATCGAGCGGACAATGGGCCTGCCTCTGCCCTTCAGCCACGTGGTTGCGGTGATAAGCGATGAGAGTACATGTGGCTGTGCCCGGGGGTTCGCCTTTGACGTCCCACCCCAATGGCATAAGGAAACAAGGGATACGCTCGAGGGCCAAAGACTCCAGGGGCACATTGTCCACGAATTGGCTCACTCTTACTGGAGGGTTATAGATGAATGGGTGAACGAGGGCATCTCCAGAACATTCGAGTATCTGTATGGTGTGGATTATGGACTTGACCCAGACGCATACAGGAACTGGGTAGGGGGGTGCGAGATTCACGACCTTCAGATGTACACCGAGTTGGGGATCGGGCCAGGTCATCCCCAGTTCGGCTGTGTGTACTACCTAGGCGGAGAGCTGTTTCGAGAACTCTTGGACCATCTGGGCCCAACTCAGTACGGGGCGAGGCTCAATGAGATACGCCGCCTCTACGTTGAGGAAAAGGAGCAGCGTGGAGAACGACGTCTCGGCATCGACGAAGTCCGGCGGGTGTTCGCCAGCGAGTCCGAAATCGTCGAGAAGCACTGGTCGGGCAAGCTGAACGCCCCGGAGAACCGCGGGGAAGAGAAAATGTCGTCTTCGAGTCACAACCTGATCCGGTGGGACCAGCCCCCAACCTACGACGGGGACTCCATCACCTTCAGTGGCACATTGCTGGGTGACGCGGTCCTCTCCGGCGAAACCATCGCGGAAGCCCTGCGGGACGGTTACCGGAACTTCCACCTTTATCGGATCGCGGACGCCAAGTTCATGGGGAACATAAACCCCCCAGGCTGGACCGGGGGCACAAGGGACCCGGGCGATAATATCGCCCTCGAATACCGGCTGGAGGGTCGGACTTTCGCCGTAAGGTTCCGGCTGCCTGAGGCCCTCGGCGACCCGGCCGACTACTTCGTCGACGTCTGGGGATTCCAGGACGAAAGCAGGACTCCGGTCATACGGCAAGACAGGGACAGGCTCGGTTACTCCCGCATCCGCCGGGAGTAACTCCCCGTTCCGGCCTAGCCGGGTGATCTGCCTCAGACCACCCTTGGAGGAAGAAGATACTGACTTAGTCATTGAAAAATTACCCTGAAATCTTCACTGGACAAAGACACTCGGCCTCTTGTCGATATGATTGAGGGGCGAGGTCCGGCGAAAACGACTCGCCGCGCTGCTTTGCAAGGGCCGGCTGAGGCCCTACGGCTCACAGGCCTCCAACCCGGCGGGCCAGAGGCCTGTGAGGACGCCGACGGCTCCGGCCGCCAGGCTCGACCCATGACAGCCGACTAGCGGTCGCTCGGCGCAGCCTTGTGCTTGGGCGCCTCATCCGGCTGCTCTCAGCCTACGTACCGCACGAATTCATCAGCCGTGGAGATTCACCAAACGATAGGTCCCGCTGATCGATCGCTTCATGGTGTCGGGTGACGACCGGCCGTCGCGCCATCACCGTGAAGGCCTCCCGGGCATTCATCCGTGTACTCCCCTACAGGGTGTCGCGGCATCGCTGCCCGTCATGGCGTCATTGAGGCGTACAAGAGATTCGCGTTTGTTGCCAAGGGTCAACGGGGTCGTGGGCAGGCCGTCGCCTACCGTGTTAGTGACGGGTTGAAAATGACCCAGTAGTGACGGAATGGAATTGACCCACCCCTGAGCAAGAGCATCCTCCCTGCAGACTGACGGGGAGGAGAACGTTGCTGAAAGGTGGGACGATGAAAGACCTGTACGAGATGA
>JAPOOH010000501.1 GCA_026713505.1 Chloroflexota bacterium
CCCGATCAGCCTGTGTGGGCGCCGTTCGACCCTGGCGCGGCCACTGGTGCAGACGTTTCTGGAATCGCTCAAACGCCACCTTCCGGAGCAGAATTGAGCCGTCGTGACAAATTGCAAAATACATTGCGCAGCCGCGGACCGCGTGGTAGCTTCCCGATTCGTCGGTTCCACTCACCTTTCCGCAAGCCAAACGGGGCGTAGCGTAGCCTGGTAGCGCGTCGGCTTTGGGAGCCGAAAGCCCCCGGTTCAAATCCGGGCGCCCCGACCACCCCTTTATCACGCCTAACTGTTTGATTCCCATAGAGTTGCGTGTTCTGGCCGACCGCCAACTTTTGGGGCGTTGGCATGCTATTGGCATAGAAATATGCCAAACCAAGCAGTTTTGCCACCATATCGACCGCCTCGTTGGGGCGCCCGGATCGAACCTTCACGTAGCGTTTGTGAGCCAGGGTCGTGGGCGCGTGACGCAGCGAGACTTCCTTGGTTTTTTCGGTGGCGCCAACGTCGTCGAGCAGCGTCGAGAAGGTAGTACGGAGGGCGTGAAAGTCGATCTTCCCTTCCGGCGCGAATATTGCGATGCCGGCCGCTCTGAGGTCGATGTTGAGGCTGCGAGCCGTGTGCTGCGGGACGAAGAAGAGGGGCTCGGCAGGCACGTTGAGACGTTCGCTACGGTGCTTGTCGTACAGCGCGGAGCCGACTTTCTGGCACCCGTAGGCATGCAGGCGTTCCAGGAACCAGTCGGGCAGCGGCTGCAAACAGTCACGGCGCCCCTTGGTCCAGTCGGCAACGAGCCAAGAACCACTGTTCTTGAGGTCGAGATGGGAAAGCGTGAGCTGGCGGCTTTCGTTGGCGCGCAGGCCAGTCAGGAGTGCCAATTCATAGAGGATGCGCCGGTCGGGTGTACCGGCCTCCAGCAGGCGGGCAACTTCCTCGACGGTGAGGGCGCGGCGCTCGACCACCGGGCGGCCGTCAAACAGGCGCAAGTGCCGGAACGGGTTGTCAGACAAGTAATCCCGCTCGACACACCAGGCGAAAAGGGACTTGAGAGCGTCGACATAGCCGTTGAGGGTCTTGTTGGTGCGTCCGGGCTTCAATTCCCGCAGGCAGGCTTCAGCCGCCGGCAGCTTGCCTTGCAAGTCTCCCACTGTTTCCAGCCGAAGCCTCTCTTTCCAATACGCCAGCTTGGCGGGTTTCTCGCTGGCGTGGGTTGCCGACCACGCCCCGCCGATGAGACCGCATTGTGCCTCGCCCCATGCGATGTAGGCGGAAACGATATCGTCGATCGGTTCGTCGCGGTGTAGTTCTTCCCCTGTAGGTTCAGCGTAAATACCCAGATTCATGCCGCGTTCACGTAATTCGAGCGCTGTCGCCCACTAGTGGGACTCTCGCTTGTTCCGGGTTCCCTTGGCGAATTTCTGGTTGCCGGCGCGGTCGATGTACCAAATGCGCCAGGCACCGTCGGCATACTTGCGTTTGGTGACCCCTGCCATCGACGAGTCCTGCCCGTCAAATGCCGGAGGCGCTTGTCGTCTTCCTGGGCTTTCTGTGCCCTCTGGCGACGATGCTCTTCCAGAATTTCCAGCGTCCGGATGTCGCGGGCCCCGTAGCGGATCGGCCGGGTCAGTCGTCCGTTGGCGACCCAGCGGCTGATGGTCTCCTGGTCGCAGCCGTAGGCGGCGGGCCTGGACTAGGGGGTTCGGGTGGCCTGGAACTTGCGAATGAGGCTTGCGGTGCTCGGCGGGCTGTTGGTGGCGGTGTCTGTCTCGGGCGGCTGCACGCCAAAGGCGCTGACCGGCGAGCCGGTCGATCTGTACGCGGTGCAAGTCGGATTGCGCCATCGCCCGGCGCCGGACCTCAGACTGGCGGGTCCTGCGATGGGGCCGGAAGCACCATACATCCCGGTGATGAATCCGCCGCGCGTGTAGCGGGTGTGGACGCCGGCTTACATGAACGACGCCGGCGACCTGGTATCGGGGCACAGGGTGTACCTGGAGCTTGAGCCGTCGAGGTGGTTCCTCGATGACGAGCATCCGGAACCTGGGAACGGGCCCGAGCTGAACGTGCCGTCGGGGCTGACGGTTCGGCCGCCGCACGATGTGTTGATGATCAGTCCGGAGCAGTTGGGCGGCGGTGGTGAAGGCGTA
>JAPOOH010000377.1 GCA_026713505.1 Chloroflexota bacterium
CCACCATCACCGCATCGTCCCGCTCCTCCCAAACGACGCCTCCGGCGGAGACCGCCTGTGCTACCCGCAGACCGCCCGCCATACCTACTGCTCCTCCAGCGCCAGCATCGAGAACTCCCCGTCGTCCGCATCGAGCAAGCGCAACGCCTCCTGCGCGGATTCGCTCAACGTGGGGTCGCCCTGCTCCACGTAGTGTTTGAGCAGCCTGCGCGCCGCTACGCCGCCGATGCCGCCGATGGCGTGCACCGCCGCAAGCACCACCTGCGGGTCGTCGTCGGTCACCAGCTCGTGGAGGTGAGGCAACGTCTTCGGGTCCGCGAGTTCGCGGGCAGCGTTGGCCGCCTCGAAACGCATCGCCGCTACGCTGCTGCCGAACTCGTACTCTACGATGGGAACCCACGCCGGGTCGCACGTCCGTCCCATCGCGTAGACGGCGCTCTGCCGCAGCAGCGGCTCGTCGCTCTTGTACGCCCATCGGATCCAACCGGGTATGTCCGGGTGGTGCATCGGTGCGACCGCCTCGAGTGCGCGGCGGCGCACCGCGTGTTCCTCAGCGTCGTCCTCCAGCGCCCCGAGGAGTGCCTGCTGCACGAGCGCGGCGTCGCGCTCGATGAGCTTCCCCGCCTCGGCCATCTCCGCGAAGTGGCCAAGCGCGCTGGCGGCGGCCGCGCGCGCCTCGTGAGACTCGTCGCTCACCAGCATCGCCGCGAGGGGCGATATGACGGTGCGGTCGCCGGTCTCCCAGAGCCCGGCTGCGGCGCTGGCGCGGACCGGAGCGTCGTCGTCACGGAGCGCAGCGCACAGCAGGCCCGTGAACTCCATCTCGATGTTGTCCTCTGCCATGCCGGTGACGGCGCGGACGATCATCAGGCGCCGCGACGTCGGGATATGGCACCATGCTCCCTGCAGCTCCCGGTGCTCCTCCGGTGACAGGCCGCTGAGCCGTCCGAGCAGCGACGGCTTCAGTTCGCAGCCCGCGTCGAGCAATTGGGGGATGACCTCGCCGAGCGCCATACCGACTATCCCTTGCTGGAGACCGAGATCCCGCCGACAGCGATGGGGGGCGCGAACAGGCTGCCCATCCAGCGCCCGTCGCTGCCCAGGGCGAGCACGTCGTTCAGTGCACGGTATGTGTTGCCGGAGATCATCGTGTTCTTCACGCGGCCCACCACTTTGCCGCGCTCCACCTTATACCCCAGCAGCACATTCGCGTTGAAGTCTCCGCCCAGCACGTTGCTCTGTCCCGCGCCGAGCAGCCGCTCCACGATCAGCGCCTCCTCCATGCCCGCGATGATGTCGTCCAGCGCGGCGTCACCCTCGTCGACGAGCAGCACGCTCGTCGACGGTCCCGGCAGCGAGCCGAGTCCGCGTTCGCCCGCCCCGGTGCTCGCGGCCCCCGCCTGCCCGGCGGTCTGGAGGTCGTAGAAGAACGCCGACGCCACGCCGGACGCGATGAGCGGCAGTCGGCGGCTCGCCACGCACTCGTCGTCCGCGGGGCGGGCGCTCGCGGCGTCCGCCAGGGTAGGGTCGTCGGTCAGGCTGAACCGCTCGTCTACGATGCGCTCGCCCAGCCTCCCCACGAGCGGCGACGTACCCTGCAGCACGGACTTGCCGTTCAGCCCCGCGAGCAGCGGCGAGAGCAGCACGCTCCGCACCGCCGTCGGCATCAGTACCACCGGCATGGACTTCGTCTCGACCGAAGCGGTCTCTTTTGCCCATTCCAACTGCCGGATGACGGACGCCACGACGCCGGAGGGGTCGTTCAGCGCCGCGATGCTGCTCTCGCTGTCCATCGTGAACAGCATGTCCTCGCCGCGTATCACAGTGCCCTCGAACCCCAACTGGAAGCGGGACCGCTCGTAGGCGACGTTGCCGCCACGGCTGTTGACCAGCGCAATGGTGGACGTGGACTTCCCGACGCCGCCCTCTATCTGTGCTTCGGTCGAGTACGCCCTCAGGTCTTCGATGGCGCGCTCGCCCAGCGCCACCATCTCTTCGAGCGTTGCTTCCTCCACGGAGGGGTGGTACGGGCGCACGTCCGGGTAGGACTGCGCGCCGGGAAACTCGAAGTGCGCCTCGGCGCCGAACGGTGCCGTCTCGACGGCGGCCTCCACCAGCGCATCGAGGTCGTCCAGGTTGGACGTGGAGCTGAAACCAACCCGCCCGTCCTTGATGATCCGGAGCGCCGCTCCCATGGCGTCGTTCGCGTCGACGCCCTTGATGACGTTCGCTTCGAAATGCACGGGCGTGCTGGACGACGCGGCGTAGAAGACTTCCGCCTCGTCGGCGGAGCGGAGTGCTCGTTCCAGTATCCGTTCCGCCGCGGCTCTGGCCTGCTCCGGGGAGACGATGGCTACGCTCCCCCGATGAGGCACTGGCGGATGCGGATGTGCGGGCTGCCGTTGGAGACTGGCAGGGGGCTCTGCCCCGCCTTGCCGCAACCGCCCCCCTCGTTCATCTCCAGGTCGCCCGCGATGGCGTCCAGGTTGTGCAGCGTCGTGAAGACGTTGCCGGACAGCATCACCGGCCTGCACAGCTCCGCGACCTTCCCGTTGCGGATGCGGTACGTCTCTCCGGCGGAGAAAGTGAACATCTCCATGGAAGTCATGCCGCCGTACCAGTTCTTCACGTAGAGTCCGTCTTCCACGTCTGCGAACAGGTCGTCCACGCTCGACTCGCCGGGGACGACGAACGTGTTGGTCATGCGGACGATGGGCGCGAAACGGTAGTTGAGCGCCCGCCGGTTGCCCGTCGGGGGCC
>JAPOOH010000378.1 GCA_026713505.1 Chloroflexota bacterium
CCCCCCCCCCCCCCGCCCGCCCCCCCCCGAGCCACCTAGGAGCTCGTGCCCGCCGCCGCGCCGCCCGGCCCGTACGCTGTCCCTCCCGCCACCCACCGCCTCAACCCCAACACCCCCGCCGAGCCTACCGTCCTGGACCTGCTCGACCCCGACCGCTACACCATCCTCCCCAATACGGCAGGGTGCGCGACCGTGGAAGAGGCGCTCATGATCGCGCGGCTCGCCCGCTCGCTCGGTCTTCCCAACTGGGTGAAGCTGGAGATCATCCCGGACGCCAAGTACCTCCTCCCGGACCCGATCGGGACGCTGGAGGCCGCCAAGGCGCTCATCGCCGACGGTTTCACCGTGTTGCCCTACATCCACGCGGACCCCGTGCTCGCGAAACGGTTGGAGGACGCCGGCTGCGCTACCGTCATGCCGCTCGGCTCCGCAATCGGCTCCGGTCAGGGCATCCACACCGTGGAGGAGATCACCATCATCATCGAGCAAGCGAGCATCCCCGTCGTCGTCGACGCCGGGCTCGCCGTCCCCTCCCAGGCGTCGCAGGCGATGGAGATGGGGGCGGACGCAGTGCTCGTCAACACCGCCATCGCCCGTGCGCAGGACCCTGCGCTCATGGGCGAGGCGTTCAAGCTCGGCGTCGAGGCAGGACGCAAGGCCTGGTTCGCGGGCCGGATCGAGTCCCAACGGTACGCACAGGCCAGCAGCCCGCTGGAAGGCGTCATCCGCTCAACCTGAGAGAAGGAAAGAACGACACTTGAACAACGCTTCCCCCTCCCCCCTCCCTCACCCCATCGTTGCACTCGTTACGGACAGGAATCTCGCAGGAGGGCCGGACGCTCTCGTCAAAGCCGTCGAGCAAGCGGTCGAGAACGGCGTCAACCTCGTGCAGTTGCGTGAGAAAGACCTGCCGGACGCTCTGCAATTGGAGCTTGCCCGGCGTCTCCGCGCGGTCACGAACGGCAAGGCGCTGCTCTTCATCAACGACAGCGTCAGCATCGCCGAAGCCTCTGGCGCTGACGGAGTCCAGCTCACCGAGGTGTCGCGCAGCATCGTGTCGGCGCGCGCGCGCGCGGCCCGTCCGGTCCTCATAGGACGCTCCGTGCACGGCGTGGACGCTGCGCGGGAGGCGGCCGCACAGGGAGCAGACCTCCTCGTGGTTGGCACCGTCTACGACTCGCCAACGCATCCAGGCCAGCCGCCCGCGGGCGTCGGGCTCATCGGATGGTGCGCGCAGGCGGGCGTCCCTGTCGTCGGCATCGGCGGCATCACGCCGGAGAACGCGGGGGCGGTCATGCAGGCAGGCGCGTCAGGCGTCGCGGTCATCAGCGCCGTGCTCGGCTCCGGCGCCCTCGCCGACGCCGCGTCCCGACTCGCCGAAGCCGTCGGCAGCGCGGCCGTCGCATCCTGATCGCCTGCCGCCCTGGGCGGTTGCGCCTGCCTCAGCGGAAGAGGTCCTTGCCGGGTTCGCGGACCACGGGGCGTATGCCGGAATCTCCCTTCTCGTACACGTAGCCGCGCACGATCGCCGCGGGCACGCGGTGCAGCTTGTGCATGACGAGCTCCGACGCCGCGGCGATCTCGTCAGCGACCGCGATGACGGTCGAGCGCAGTTCCCGCCCGTCGCTGTCGACGTCGCCGCGGTAGTCGAGCAACGGTTCGATACCGGCGCAGCCGATGGCGACGTTGATCGCGCCCTCCCGCCACGGACGCCCGAACGTGTCCGATACGACCACGGCGACGTCCGCGCCGGTGGCCTCGCGGAGCGCGTCGCGGATGCCGCGTGCCGAGGCGTCGGGATCGAGCGGGAGCAGCACGACGTAGTCGCCGCCCCTGCCCACGTTCGAAGCGTCGACGCCGGAGTTGGCGCAGACGAAGCCGTGGCGAGTCTCCGTGATGAGCACGCCGCCCTCCATGCGGACCACACGGGCGGCCTCGCGCAGGATGACTTCGATGGCGCGCGCGTCCTTCTCCCACGTCAGCGCAAAGTCCCGCGCCTGTGCGGACGGCTCGATGCCCCGCAGGTCGGCGACGCGCCCCTCCGCCTTCGAGACGATCTTCTGCGTCACGACGACGACGTCGCCGTCGGCGAGCGGCGTCTCCTGCGCGGCACAAGCGTCGGCGATGAGGCGTCCGAGGTCGTCGTGTTCGGCGACCTCCGGCAGCCCGTCGACGGGGATGAGGGTTACGTTTGGAGGCGTCACAGGGCGATGCTAGCAGAGCGGGGGCCGTGTCACTTCGTCAGGCAGAGACGGGCTGCGGCGCCTTGACGTCGACCCAGGCGATCTGCGCGGTGGGTTCGGGTGGGCGCTTGCAATGCCATGCGAGGTAGGTCTCGATGGTCTCGCGGGCCAGCGCCTCAACCCGCTTGCGCGTGTCCGCCGCCGCGACGACGGGGTAGAGGTCGGGCGGCTCTGCGCAGTAGCCGTTGGGTGTCTTGGAGATGGGAACGGCATAGCCCTTCACGTCTATCGCCCACGAAGTGGGCTCAGGCAGAGGCTCGCCACGCTCAACGAGGTCTTCCAGGATGATTTCGATGCCTTCGCGAACTGAAGTCGTCACCTCTTCGAGCGTCTTGCCGATGCCAACGCCGCCGGTCACGTCGGGCGAGTATGCACCGTAGTTCCGTGGGCTCTTCTCGATGACGACCATGTAGCGCATGGTTACTCCTTGAGGCCTGCCTGTCTCAGAATAGCATTCCAGAGGCCCTGAGGCACATCGCTTCCAGGTCGACCAGGGATCACGACATTCCCCGGTTTCTCTGAATGGGTATAGATACGATGGCTCCCATGGGTGCGCACGTGCACCCAGCCATCCCGCTCCACGCGGCGAATCGCTTCTCTTACCTTGTGAACCATGCGTTATTGTCCGCGACCGAGCCTACGGGGCATGCTTGCAACCGCACAACGACCGCGTGTCGCGCTCCGCGGACAGATGTGACATCTGCCCATAGACGCACGGAGCGGGGCTGGTAGCATGCGAGGCATGAGTCTCGATGCGTTTCACCCCATCGTGCGGGCGTGGTTCGAGCGGCGGTTCGGCGCGCCGACAGACGCGCAGGCGCTCGGCTGGCCCGCGATAGCGTCCGGCCGGCATACGCTCATCGCCGCGCCCACCGGCTCCGGCAAGACGCTCGCGGCCTTCCTCACCAGCCTGGACATGCTCGTGAAGCAGGCGCTGGGGGAGGCAGAGCGGCGAGATTCCCGCCTTCGCGGGAATGACGGGACAGGGTACGGGAATGACGAAGATGAGAGCGGGGCTGAGGCGGGGTTGCCGGACGAGACGCAGGTGGTCTACGTATCGCCGCTGAAGGCGCTGGCGAACGACATCCAGCGGAACCTGCTCGCCCCCCTGGAGGAGATCCGCGCGCTGGCTGAGGAGATGGGGCAGCCGCTGCCGGAGATACGCGTCGCGGTGCGGACCGGCGACACGCCGCAGAAAGAGCGGACGCTCCACGCGCGCAGGCCGCCGCACGTGTTCATCACGACGCCGGAGTCGCTCTACATCCTGCTCACATCGGAACGCGGACGGCACGCGATCAAGACGACGCGCACGCTGATCCTGGACGAGCTGCACGCGGTCGCGCCGAGCAAGCGGGGGTCGCACCTTGCGCTGTCGGTGGAGCGTCTCTGCCCCCTCGCGGAGGGGCCGGTCACGCGCATCGGGCTGTCGGCGACGCAGAAGCCCATCGAGGAGATGGCGCGCCTGCTGACGGGCGGGCAGGGGGGCGAGGTTCCTGCCTCCGAAGGAACGACGGAAAGGGTTTCGGGGGCGACGGGGAAGCGTTCAGGAACGACGGGGGACTGCGCCATCGTGGACACGGGGCACCGTCGGGCGATGGACATCGCCATCGAGATACCGCGCAACTTCGAACTGGGACCCATCGCTACGCACGAGCAGTGGGCGCAGACGCTTGACCAGGTCGTGGAGCTCGCTGAGCAGCACCGCACGACGCTCGTCTTCGTGAACACGCGCCGGCTCGTGGAGCGCGTCGCGCACCTGCTGTCGGACCGGCTCGGCGAGGAGAACGTGGCCGCGCACCACGGGAGCCTTTCGAGGGAGACGCGGTACGACACGGAACAGCGCCTGAAGGAAGGGCG
>JAPOOH010000528.1 GCA_026713505.1 Chloroflexota bacterium
AGCCTCAGCAATGTATCTCTCGCAGATGGGGTAACACCAGCTCCCGGCCAGGTACTTGAGATTGCCACTGTGGATAACACAGATCCTGACAATCCCGTAGTTACCTGGCAGAACGCAGCTGATAATCCTCTGAACAATAGTATCGAGCAACTATCAGATGTTGAAGCAGATGGTCGTACTACTGGTCAGGTACTTCGGTTTAACGAAGCTACCTCTGACTGGGAGAATGCTCACTTAGCTCTAACGGACATTCAGAATATCGCTGATGATATTGCTAACGCAGAATCAGGTGATGGCTTTGGATTTGTAAGCGGAGTAGGATGGACACGTAGACCTCGTGCTACCCCATCTACTCCAGCAGATCAGTTGATCGTTGAGGATCCAAATAACCCTGGTCAGTTCGTAGCTGCCGACTTCTTATATGAACTCCATGTTCGTGTTGATGAAGCAGGTAACCGTATTGTAGACTGGATGGAAACTCCAGGTGTCGTTAACTTTGATCTACAAGATCGTCCAGAACTCGACGAAGGCGAGACAGCTTTCCGTAGAGCTCCTGGTATGTACGTCTCTATTGGATTTGATGGAGAACGTAGAGATACTGTCGATCCTAACATTGACGACGGGAGTTCTACATTCAACGGACTAGGCCCATTAGTTTGGGGTCAACCTAACCCAGATAGTGCAGCTCTTGTGAATGCCTTAGGTACTCAGCCAGCTCTCTTCTTATTTGGAGAGAATGATGATTTAGCTAATCCATTTCCTGGTGCAAGTCGTGCAGAGATCGAGAGCGCAGTGTATCAAATCACTATTGATTATCAAGGTGTGATTAGAGAGGCAGATGGTACTAAGCAGGTAACTAACGCTTCTGCTAATGCTGATATGCAACGATTGATAGAGGCAATACCGGCAGGGCAATATACTGGTTCTCCTTTTGTTGGTCAATCCTTCAGCAGTAGTTTTATTAATACGTGGCTCGTAGGTTTTACTGAACTGGTTGATAGAGACGGTGTTATCCATCGTGTACCAGAACCACCTAATCCAGAAGGAAGAGGTATCCACTTTGGTACTGATAATCCTGATGCACCTAATGCTATCGCAGCGACAAATACTACGTTAGGCACTACTCAGTTAACTATGACTACTGATGCAGATCCTGTATTTGTGTTTCAACATGGTGGTATAGTAACAGAGACATCAATAGCTGGTTCTTTCTTTGTCAACTCTACACGTATCCCAGGAGGTACTGATCCAACTATCCCTTATGATAGAGTTCAGATCGCAGCTGCTGATACTGTTGGTATTACAGCACGTGCTGCTGATGCTACTTCTGTAGAGAATCCTAACAATACAGGTGGTAGAGCTGAGGGTCAAGTAGGTCATGATCATTTCACAGAAGTCCGTGCTGGTACTGGTATTCAGATCAGAGCGGTTGGTGAAGAGACAGATGCTATTGAGATCATCAACGAATACCAAGAGCAAGACTCTGATATCGTAAATCTCGGTGCAGCTCCGTCTATCCCAAGAGCAGATGGTGCTTTAGTCCCTGAGTTCCTTAGGAACAACGATGCCTATGTGGATGCTAACGAAACTACGTTCAATGTAGATGTTGATACGTCTATAGTATTCGATACTACTTGTACTCTTAACTTCACGTATATCGCTCTTGATGGCGTATTATCTGCGCATCTACTTAACCTTGACGACATCGTACAGCTCAATGTCAATGGACTATCAACGATTACTGCGATACCCCAAGGGGTCTACTCAGGCGTTGTCACAACCGTTGGTGCATCTACTGGTGGATCTGGTGGTCAGAATA
>JAPOOH010000379.1 GCA_026713505.1 Chloroflexota bacterium
CGAGATCGATGCCGTCGCCGGATACCGGGAAATCCACGAGTGTCCACGCGTTCAGGGGCGACAGTGAACCCGACTTCGTGAGCGTGCCGAGGCTCGTGCCCGGCACTCCGGACGAGTCCGCGCGGATAGATACCGAGTAGTTAGACGGCACAGGCGTACTGAAGGGCTGCACGCGCACTCTGACGCTGGTCAGCGTGTAACCCCCGCTGTTGCTGCCTGTGGTGAACGACTGCGCATGCGCGCCCGCTTTCTCAACATACCCATCGAAATTCTTCACGGTGTTACTGATCAGCGTGGTGGACGACACCCCAGGAGTGTCCGCCGGCGACGGCGCCAGCGACTGCGTGTTGTTGGTTGCTTGCTTATTGCTGAACGCGTCCACGGCCAAGCCGTTTGTGCCCTTGAGAGGATTGCTGCCCGGCTTGCTGTAGGACACGGTCACGAACTGGCCCGCCTTCACCGCCGGCACCGTGAGCCTGACCTCCCTTCCGCTGACCGTGATCGCGGTGGCCGTGTGCGAAGTCCCGGCAGCCTCGATCGTGAACCGGCTGGCCGCCGGAACAGAAGTGGTGTCCAGGTCCTTGTCGAAGTTGAGGACCAGGGAGGAGCCGTTGACCGTCACGCTCGACACGACCGGCGCCACCTTCGCATAGCCGTTGACTCTGATCTTCAGGTTGTGGGTGCTCAGCGAGGTCCAGTTTGTGGTGGTGCTCGAGGTCGTTCGACGATGGGACCCGTTCCCGATGCTCCAGCCCGCCGCGGGGTTACTATCCTCGGTGTGGTCTTTCGTTGACTTTAAGTACGCGGTGGTGTTTTCGGCGCTCAGGTCTATGAGAACGTAGTACGTCGTGCTGGGGTTGAGGTCGATGCCGTTGGTTGACGTGAAACTGTTGCCAATCCCAGTGGTCAGCCCGGTGGGTTCACTTAGGTCGCCTGTCACGGTGCTGCCCGGTCCGGCACCCCCCCCGCCCGCCGCTATCTTCACGTCCCAGTTGCCCACCGACGCCAGCGTTACATTGGAGGCGATGTCCACACTGGTCAGTTTGTAGCCTGCGGCATTGGTGCCCGTGGTGAACGCCTGGGCCAGGTCTCTGTTGAACTGCAATTGCCCTGCGTCCGCCTTGGAGTTGTTTCCGACCAGGACCACGGCTGTCTCGGTGATGCTCGCGCCGTTGCCCTGCACCTGTCGCTGCACGATTTTCGGGGCGTCCCGGGTCCCTTTCGGGACGATGGGCACAATCGTCTGAACATCTGGCACATCGCGCACGCTGGGCGGGTCGGCCCCATCCGGCGGAGGAGTGCGGCCCTCTTCGAGGACGATGGGGACCAGGAACCCGTCACCTTCGTCTGCCTCAACAGGGCCGGCGGCAAACAGAAGGGCCAGGGTTACGCCCAGGGCCAGCGCGACCAGCGCAGTGGTCCTGAGGAGCCCCGCTCCGAAAAGAGAAGTCAACATGCCTGATGTGATCTTCATCGATACACCTTTTCGTTGTTAGCCGCCTTGGGAACATGCGGAGGGGGCGACATAGGGATCGAACATCTGTCCTGTCAGCGGCTCACTTTCGTGGGTGCCGTGGTAGTAAGCCTTGTCGTATTCGCATACGGCGTTCAAGTACTCATCCCAGGCCTCGGTGAAGGTGTCGTAGGCCGCCCTGATCTCTGCCAGGTTCTCCTGGGAAGTGGCGCACGAGGATGCGGCGGCTACGCTCCCGCAATGCCTTATGAGCGTGTCGTCGTACTTGTCTCTCGCCTCGAGCATCTTCCCTCTGGCGGATACGTACTGCTCCCTGGCTCCATTCACCCGTTCTCTCAGGGCTGTGTTCTCCGGCCGTGTCCCTTGCTGGAGTTCGATCACGTACCCCAGCACGTTGTCCTTTGATATCCAGTGCCCGTCCGGCTCGTCCAGGGCGTCTCCCCTGGGCCAGAAATAATGGACACCTTCCTCGATCTTGATATCCGTGACCCTGTGCAGCACTGGGGGACCATCGCCGGCCTCCGTCTGCTCTGGCGGATAGAAGGCGATGACCGTGTCCACCGCTATGTCCTCCGGGCGAAAGTTCGTGAGCACCACGACGGTGTCCAGGCACGTGATCCCGGGTTCCATGCTGCCGGTGCAGGTGGGGAACATCTCGCTCGAAGACACCTGCAGCGCCATGCGGTCCTCCTCCAGTCCGGCGATCACTGCTCGCAGACCCTCCGCCCTCTCCTCCAGTTGAGTCACCGATCCATGTGCGAGCTTGAACTCCTCCACCTGCGTTTCGAGGCTGGTCTTCTCCGCTTCCAGGGCCTGTAGTGTCGCCCTGAGGCCGCTGTTCTCGTCGCTGAGCACGGAATAGGAGGCTTCAAGCCCGCCTCGCTCGTCCTGCAGGGATTCGAACGTCGCCTCGAGCCCGCCCCGCTCGGCTCGCAGGGCTTCGACCGCCGCATTGAGTCCGTTCCGCTCGGTCTCCAGGGATTCGACCGTCGCCTTGAGCCCGTTTCGCTCGCCCTCCAGGGATTCGACCGTCGCCTCAAGCCCGTCTCGCTCAGCCTCCAGGGATTCGACCGTCGCCTCGAGCTCGTCCCGCTCGCCTTGGACCTGTTGGACATTGGAGAATTCCGCCTCGATCTGCTTGTTCCTGGTGATGATCACTTCTGTTGCCTGGGCGAGGTCTCCTCTCGCTTGGAAAAGTGCATAGGTCAGCGCCCCCACCGCGGCGAGTAGGAGCAGAACGAGAATGACCGCAATGGGGCCAAGGAGCCCGCCGGATCGAGGTTCGTACTGGCTGAGGCTGCTCACATCGTCATGCTCCAGAGCAAGTGAGCGTGTCCGCTACTGCTGTCGGCTTATCTCAGAGGTGTCGCTGTCCCCACAGGCAAAAGGCCCGGCACGCTCTGATGGTGAGCGTCTGGTGAGGATAGCCTACAGCGTGGTGACTTTGCGTGACGTTCAGGGGTATTTTTGTAACGGTATAGTGACTAATCTGGAGATTGGTCTCTCTGTTTCATGGATTTACCATACCCCAGTGCGGGAATCGTGTAGCCTACCGAGTCAAACCCGCGCCACATACGGCCCTGAGAATCCGGAGGGTTTCATATGAGCTCGTTCACGGTGAACAAGGCAGCTGGATCGGCACTGATGACGGGCGTCTTGCTCTGGTTCACCGTCTCTGTTCTGTCTCCAGGCGCCATATCGGACGAGCTTGTCGAACAGGGAGACTTCTTTCGGCAGCAGCTACTGCCCTGGGTCGAGAATTCCGGCCTCACGCATGTGATGACGATGCTCACGATGCTGAGCGCAGCCCTGCAGGCGTTCGGGTTCTACTACCTGCTCCGCCTTCCCAGGCAACCCGGCGTCGCGGACTTTGCCCTTCGGTTCGGCGTGCTGGCGACCATATCGGGATGGGTGGTCCTTATTATCGCCATGGGCATCCGGCACATGATTGTGCACGTGCTCACTCACGGGATAGAGCCGGCTATGCCGGAGGCGGCAAGGCTGGACGTCGGGCTCACGTTGTATGCCGCGCACGTCGGCGTGATATTCGGTTTCTTTGCGCTTGGTGCAATCGGGAGTTTCATCGTCGGGCTGGCGTTGGCAGCTCGCTTCCGTGGACTGCTACACATCCGGGTTGCCGGATACGGTATCGTGGCGACGGGGATCGGCCAGGTCATAAACCTCGTGTTTATCGAGCATCTCCACGACGTCGACTTCGGTGTGCTGGCTACCGCTAGCACGGTGCTGCTGGGGCTGGGCGGCCTGTGGCTGTTCATCGTCGGGTATGGCATCTTCCGCGGCCACGGGGAGTTCACCCGGATTCCGGATCCGGATAGCGGCCCCGCGAGGGTGTCTTGAGCGCCGTGGCTGCCTTTCGTCAGAGGAGGTCAAGGAACGTCTGGCCGCTCCAGGTGGGCTGCCCATCGCAGCTGACAAGGGACCCGACCTGCAGCCTGCCTTCGATCTGGCGAGGCGCATAGGCTGTCCCTGTACGATGCTCTTGCAGCACGGGTCTGTCGCTCTGGGCGCAGGAAAGAGTGGTGGGCGGTAGAGGACTCGAACCTCTGGCCTCCGCGATGTCAACGCGACGCTCTAACCAACTGAGCTAACCGCCCCGTCCACCGTCCCACGAGTATAGCATCCGCCATCGTCATACCTCGGGTAGCAGACGTGACGGGGCGAGCGGCGGCGCGGCGGTCGAAGCGAGGCCTTGTGCTCCTCGGCTACTGGGCGCCCTCGACTACGAACACGTTGGCGTGCGCGAAGTTGCCGCGCTGCCTGCGAAGTTCCAGGAAGTCCGCATCGTTGAACAGGTCCCTGACCTGGTCGATGCTCTCGAACTCGGCGACCGCCATCCGGGAGGGCGTGAAACTGCCTCCCTTGGCCTCGATGGCCCCGGTTCGGATGATGTACCGGCCTCCATAGGCCCCAACCGCCTCTACCAGGCGGTCCGCAAGGCCTGCGAGCCCTTCCAGGTTCCATACCTGAGTATCGATCGTCACGACATATGCAGCCATGAGCATCTCCCCCCTCATCCAAGTCATCGCAATATACAACATGTGCTACCATCGTTCGCGCTGTACGTCCGTGGTACCCTGCGGGTCGGCCACAAGAACGGAGGAGGTGGATGATGGTGGAAACAGCACTGCCCGCATGCCAGGCATGCAACGAAGGAGACCTCGTCCCGCTGTCGGACTTCGGAAGCCAGGGTGCGCCGATCCATTACAAGGCATGGGTCTGCACCAACCCCGACTGCGGCTTCAATCTCAAGATCCGCAACGGCGACGTCTACATCAACGAGCCCATCAACAACGGCGCCACGGCCGGCAGATCCCGCTGATGCGTGTCCGGTCCCCTCTCCCTTGAGGGGAGAGGGTCAGGGTGAGGGTGAGTCGGTCCCCTCTCCCTCGAGGGGAGAGGGTCAGGGTGAGGGTGAATCGGTCCCCTCTCCCTTGAGGGGAGAGGGTCAGGGTGAGGGTGAATCGGGGCGTGGTGGGATGGTCTACACAAGATCCCTGGAGGATGAAGACTGACATGGGCAGGCCCGCGTCCGCGCTCGGCGTCGCCCTGCTCGCCATCGGCGCACTCCTCCTCGCCGGCGCGGTCGCCTTCTACGCCTACGGCTTCTTCGCCGGCCGTGACCTGGGCCGCCTGGACGTCACCGTCCCCGAGCCCGTAACCGACACGCTGCCATCGATGACGGACGCGGACCACGGAAGCCCGTCGCCCGCCGCGCAGGCGCTCTATCCGGGCTCGCTCCTGCCCGCGCGCCAGTGGGCCGACCCGCGCGGCGCCATCTCACTCGGCGTGCCGGACCTGGAAGGCTTCGTTCCGCTCAGCAACGAAGGACGCCCCCACGTCGTTGGCGTCGTCGGGAGGGCAGAGCGCATCGTCATCCCGCAACTCAACGTCAGCGCGGAGGTGGAGGAGCTCAGCATCATCAACCTGGCGTCCAGCGCGGCGTACGAGACCCCCGCGTTCACCGTCGGCCACATCCCCACGACGCCGAACCCCGGCTCGGCGGGCAACGGCTGGTACTTCGGCCACCTGGAGAACCCGTTGCAGGGCGAGGGCAACGTCTTCCTGCGCCTCCCCGAGGTCGCCGACCTGCTCCGCGACGGCGACGACGTGCACGTCATCCTCACCGCCGATGGGCGCGATTACCTCTACGTCGTCACCGGCACCGGCACCACGCACGCGGACGACCTTGCGCTTTACCCGGCAGACGACGCCCGCATCTCGCTCGTCACCTGCTTCCCGCGCCTCAAGTACGACCAGCGGCTCATCGTCACCGGGCAGCTCGTCGCCTTCA
>JAPOOH010000380.1 GCA_026713505.1 Chloroflexota bacterium
GGGGGGGCGCCGTCCCCGCCCCCCGCGTCCAGGGCTGGCGTCGTGCGCCCCCCGCCGATGTCGGGGTTGCCCTCCACGAGCGACACCACACCGTCGTCGTTCACGCTGATCGTGACGGACGAGCGGTTGCCGCCGCCATTCCAGTATCCGCTCGCGAACCCGCGCCCACGGAGCTTGCCGTCCGGACTGTCGCCCAGGTCGCTCTTGAAGTGGTCGGAGTCCCTGATCGCCTCCATGCACGCCACGTTCCCGACGCGCGGGAACACCGGGCCGTCCGGCCTGCGCGTCCCCTCCCCCGCCGCGTTGAGCAGGTGGAACTCCATCGGGTCCATGCCGATCGTCTCGCACAGCTCGGCTACCAGCGACTCGCTGGCGAACGTCGCCTGCGGCGTGCCGGGCGCGCGGTACGCGGCAGTCTTGGACATGTTGATGACCACGTCGTAGGCGTCTATGCGAACGTTCGGAACCTTGTAGCACGCGAAGATGCCGGCCGTCGCCGCGCTGATGGACGAGCCGGGGTACGCGCCCGCCATGTAGCGGATGTCCGCGGTGGCCGCGACGATCCTTCCGTCCTTGTCCACGCCCATCTTCACGGTGACCTGGCCGCCCGGCCCGGGGCCGGTGGCGTCGAAGACGGACTTGCGGTCCATGATCATCTTCACCGGCCTGCCGGACTTGCGGGAGAGCACCGCGGCAAGCGGCTCCAGGTAGAGGTTGATCTTGCCGCCGAACCCGCCGCCTATCTCCGTCGGCACGACCCGCACGTCGGAGAGTGGCAGCTTCAGCACCGTGGCGAGGTTGCCGCGCACGCCGAACGGGGCCTGCGTGGTCGTGTAGACGGTGAGCTTGTCGTCCGGGCTCCAGAAGGCGGTGGAGCTGTGCGGCTCGATGTAGCCCTGGTGCGCGCGGGCGATGGTGTACGTCCGTTCCAGGACGTGCGCCGCCTCGGCGAACGCGGCCTCCGGGTCGCCGTACTCGGAGCGGGTGTGCTCGGCGATGTTGGTGTTCTTCACCTTCTCGCCCAGGTGGTTCCCTTCCAGGTCCTCGTGGACGATGACCGCGTCCGGCTTCATGGCGTCTTCCAGGCTGATCACCGCCTGGAGCGGCTCGTATTCGACCTCGATGAGCTTGAGCGCCTCCAGCGCCGTGTTCTGGTCCACGGCGGCGACCGCCGCGACCGGGTGGCCCCGGTAGACGGCCTTGCCGTGCGCCATGACGCGCTGGCTGGACCACTTGAGGTTCGTCACCTCCTCCAGCATGTCCACCATCTTGGGGGCGGTGACCGGCATGTCCTCGCCGGTGGCGGCGGCATAGACGCCGGGCGCAGCCTCGGCGCGCGAAACGTCCACCTTCTTGACAACGGCGTGCGCGTACGGGCTGCGGAGCACCGCGCCGTGGATGAGGCCAGGCAACTTCACGTCGGCGCCGTACTGGGCGCGGCCCAGCACCTTGTCGACGCCGTCGTGCCTGATGGGGCGGCTCCCCACGACCTTGAAGTCCTGTGCGGGACGGTCAGCGGTTGTACTCATGTCGCTCGACTCCTCCAGGTGCCCTTCGGCACACTACGTCGTCTTGTCCGCGGCGCTCTGAACGGCGCGGACGATCTTGTCGTACCCGGTGCACCGGCAGAGGTTGCCGGCCAGCCAGAGGCGGATGCGGTGTTCGTCCGGATGGGGCTCGCGTTCCAGCA
>JAPOOH010000381.1 GCA_026713505.1 Chloroflexota bacterium
CGCCTCCGGATGGGCCGGCTGCACTTCTTCGAACGTACCTTCTCCTGTCATCGTATGCCTCCGTATACAAAAAGAGAGGGGCCGGTGTACCGGCCCCTCTCGACGATTTCGCTGATCCTGGTGGTGGGTCAGTCTTTCTCGTTCTCGAACTTGTAGTTGGGGTCCGTGTAGCACTCGGGGGGCATCTCGCTCTGGAGCCCTCGCTTGGCCAGTTCTGCCTCGAATCGCTCTCGGATCTCCGGCGCTTCCTGGTGGTACTCGAACTGGTCGCCGGAGCGGTCTACCTGCTCTCCCACGAAGCCGGTGAACTGGGGCAGGGGATGGAATGCGAGGTAGCGTCCCGGCTGCTCACCAACGTTGAAGTGCTGGTGGAACCAGCGGTTCGGCGGCACAAAGATACTGCCCTCGTGCCACGGGATGAAGACCTTGTCCCGCCCCTCCGGCCACATGACGGAGAAGCCCTCGCCCGCAGGGATGACGATGACGTAGGCGGGGCCGTGGCGGTGCCCCTTCTTGTACGTCTTGGCAGGGAAGACGGACATGTGTGCCGTCAGCTCGGATCCGGGGTACTGCACGAACACAGTCGTCCCACCCGCGCCGCGTCCCTTGAACGGGACGAGCCGGTCCCACGCGCGCATGTCAGGGAAGAAGTTGCCCACCCAGTACTGGCGCACCGCACCGCGCCCGGACGGGTCGTTGTCCACGACGACGGCGTCGGCGTAGAACTCGTCGGAGGAGACCAGCTCCTCCTGGGGCTGGAGTGGCGTGTTGAAGAAGATGTTCGCGTCCTTCGCAGCGGACATCGCGATCGGCATGTTGTTGTAGTGCAGGAGCCGCGCGGGTTGGCCGCCGGACATGCTCGCGTACTCCACCCAGTAGTTGCCGGGGATGCGGAACATGGCGTGGTCCGTCCACTCGAACGAGTGCTTCTCGCCGCCGTCCTTCCAGATGGTGGTAACGCCGCGCCCGCTGAGGACGTACACGACGTCTTCCAGCGTCATCTTGAAGGGCGGGACGGAGCCTCCGGCTGGAACTTCGGTGATGCGCGCCTCGGAGACGCCCTCCTGGCCGGCGAGCTGGAGGAACGCCGCGTTGTGACCACGCTCCTTCCAGTAGCCGAGCTCAACGGTGCGTCCGTCCTCGATGTAGTAGTCACGGTAGATGGGGATGCCCTGCGCTTCCATCCACTTGTCGTAGAACTGCGGCCTGCGGATGTAGGACTGTTGCTGTGCCTGTGCGGGCGCGGTTGCCATAGGTAGCTCCTCCTGAGCGTAACGCAAGGGTAACTGTAAGGGAGCGAGCGTAGCGTGTCAAAGCGCAGGTGTCGCCGTTAACGTATCCTCAACCCATGACCACCGTCGGATTCGTAGGACTGGGACGCATGGGAAAACCTATGGCGCTGAACCTGCTGCGCGCCGGGTTCCCTGTGCTTGTGGTGTCGCGCTCGCGACCTCCGGTCGAAGCGCTCATCTCAGCGGGCGCCGAGGAATCCGTCTCACTCGCCGACATGGCCGAGCGCGCCGATGCTGTCTGCACCTGCCTGCCGGATGTCCCGACCTCGGAGGCAGTGTTCCTCGGCGCTGACGGACTCGCCGCGCACGCTCGGGCAGGACAGGTCCTCATCGAGCACAGCACGATAGCCCCGTCGCTTGCCGAGCGGGTGGGTGAGGAAGCGGCCCAGCGAGGCGCAGGCTACCTCGACGCGCCGGTCTCCGGCGGCGTTGAGCGGGCCGAGAGCGGCACGCTCACGATCATGGCGGGCGGCGAAGAGCGGCACTTCGATGCGGCGCGTCCGGTGCTTGAAGCGATGGGGGCGAGTCTGAATCTCGTCGGGCCGGTGGGGCAGGGCAGCGTCGTCAAGCTCACGAACCAGTTGCTCGTCGGCATCCACACGGTGGCGGCGTGCGAGGCGTTCCTGTTCGGCACCTCCTCGGGAGCCGACGGCGAACAACTGCTCGACGTGCTGTCGACTTCCTGGGGCGCCAGCAACATGCTCACACGCAATGGGCCGATGATGCTCTCCGGCGACTACGGCTCGCTCGCTCCGGTACGTCTGCTCGCCAAGGACCTCGGCCTGATCGAGGACGCCGCGAGCGACCTCGGCATCCCGTTGCCGCTCGTGCAGCGGACGCGCGCATTCTTCGACGAAGGGATGGCCCGCGGACTCGGCGAAGCCGACATCTCTTCGCTCGTCACGCTGCTGGCATCGCGGGTCCAGTCGGGTTAGCGCCCTGTTCCTTCAGCGCTGTCAGCATCTTCTCTGCAGTGACAGGGAGGTCCTTCATGCGGATCCCCGTAGCGTCACGGATCGCATTCGCTATGGCGGGCGCAACGGCGAGCAAGGGCACTTCGCCGATCGCCTTGGCGTTGTAGGGGGCCGCACCGCTCTCCGACGTTACGAGCGCCGTCGCCAGGTCAGGGATGTCGGCCACGTTCGGCAGCTTGAAGTCAGCGAGCGAGAGCGTCGTGACCCTGCCTGCGTCCGTCAACA
>JAPOOH010000382.1 GCA_026713505.1 Chloroflexota bacterium
GCGCGCCGGGGAACGCGGGCCCCCGGGAGCGATCCCAGCCGGTTCGATCCCCCCGGCCCGCCCCAAGCCCCTCGCCCCCATCGCCGTCGAGGCGGGAGCCGACATCATCGTCGTCCAGTCCACGGTCACCACAGCGCGCCACATCTCCAGCAGCTTCACCGGCCTGCGACTGAACGACCTCGTCAGCGAGATCGGCGTCCCCGTCGTTGTCGGCAACACGGTTACCGCCAGCGCCTCGCTCGAACTGATGGAGCAGGGCATCGACGGCATCCTCGTCGGCGTCGGGCCGGGCGCGGCCTGCACGACACGCGACGTCACCGGCGTCGGCGTGCCGCAGGTGTCGGCGACGCTCGAGGTCGCGGCGGCGCGCGACGAGTTCTACTCCCGCACGGGCAAGTACGTCAGCGTCATCACGGATGGCGGCATCCGCATCGGCGGTGACCTCTGCAAGGCGATGGCTGCGGGCGCGGACGGCGTCATGATCGGCACCCCGTTCGCCCAGACCCACGAGGCGCCTGGCAAGGGCTTCAACTGGGGCATGGCGAGCCCGCACCCGGCGCTCCCGCGCGGCACGCGCATCAACGTCGGCACGCATGCCAGCCTGGAGCAGGTGCTCTTCGGCCCGAGCCACCGCATAGACGGCACGCACAACCTCGTGGGCGCGCTGCAGATGTGCATGAGCATGGTCGGCGCGCAGAATATCCCCGAGTTCCACGAGCGCGCCGAACTCGTCGTCGCTCCCACCATCGCCACGGAAGGCAAGATCTTCCAGCGCTCCGGTCTGATCTAGGCAACCGTCATTCCCGCGAGGGCGGGAAACCGGCGTAGGAACTACGAGGCACGGCTGCGAAAGAGCCGTGCCTCGTTCTATCGTGCAAGCCTACGCCGGTCTGCGCGGGACGCGGCGGGCAGGGCGGGAGATGCGTGTGTTGCCCCCCGGACTCGCGAGCTGTCGCTCCAGCGCCGTGAACGCGTCGATCAGTTCGGGCGCCTCGAACGCCCGGTTGCGCCGCCCGACGTTCACCTGCACGAGCACGCCCGCATCCACCAGTTGCTGGACCGCCTGGCGCGCCGCCTGGAAGGACCTGCCGGTCAGCTCTGCCGCGGTGGATGCCGTGAGCACCGGCGCGGTGGGAAGCGCCCGGATGAGCAGTTGCGCCGCCGAGTCCCGGCGGGGGTTGCCCGCGCGCTCCCGCCAGGACGCCTGGAGCGCACGGACGTGCTCCTCGAAACTCCCTGCGTCCTGGATAGCGCGAAGGCTCGCTGCGGCGAAGAACGACACCCAGTGGTTGATGCCCTCGTGGGCCTGCACCGAGTCCGGGGCGCCTGCGTAGCGTGTCGCGGTGAGGCCCGCGACGTAGTCGTGCGCCCACGTCGCAAGGACGAGTGAGACCGGCGGCAATGCGCGGTGCGCCAGCCCGCGCCGTCGCAGCACGAGATGGAGCAGCACCCGTCCCGTGCGGCCGTTGCCGTCTACGAACGGATGGATCGTCTCAAACTGCGCGTGCGCGACCGCAGCCTGCGCCAGCGGTGGGAGCGCGTCGTCGTTGCAGAAACGCACCAGGTCGTCCATCAGGCCGTGCACAGCCTCCGGAGGGGGCGGAACGAACACGGCGGCGCACGGGTTGTAGCTGCTGCCGCCTATCCAGTTCTGTTCCGTGCGGATGCGGCCTCCCTGGTCCACGAACCGCGTCCCCGCGAGGAGTCTGCGGTGGGCCTCCAGCACAACCTCCAGTGTGATCGGGTCGCCGGTCTGGACGGATTCGATGCCCCAGACCATCGCGTCGACGTTGCCGAGCACTTCCTCTGCGGTGACGTCGCGGGGGGGCGTGCCGAGCCGGCGTGCGGCGTCGGCCCGCAGCAATCGTCTTCCGCCCACGTCGAGGCCCTCGATGCGGGAGGAGGCCACGGACTCCGCGCGGAGCAAGAGCCGGGCGAGGGTCTCGGTGTCGGCGAGCGCTTCCGCGGACGCGTTCAGCCGCACGAGCGCGGCCTCCGCGTCGGCAAGGTCCGCGGCGGTGCTGCCGTCCAGTACGACCCTCCGCCCGGCGAGCGGGTCCGGCATGTAGATGCTGTAGTTGCAGGGACGGCTGTCTCGCCGGGTCAGTCCCGTCGCGTCGCCCCGCCAGCGCCGTTGTTCGTAAACTGCCATACGTTTGCCTTATATGAAAGGATAACAGAGCATCCTTGCGTATGGTGAGGACCTGCGCATGTTTCTCCGCAGTGCCGCCGGCGCCAACACCCCCTTACCCATGAACCCGAACCGCCCTCCCGGACGTAGTACCAGATAGAACACGCATTCCCCACGAAAGGAGGTGGTGCCGCCCGGGTCATAGCAGCCAATCGTCAGTCGCTCCGCAGAACCGCCCATGTAGCCAGGAGAACGAACATGCATACCAGAAGACTGACCTCCCCGATTGCCCTGATGGCCGCCCTTGCCGCCGTGGCTGCGCTGGCCTTCTACACCGCACTGGCGCCACCGCCTGCTCAGGCACATCACCATGACCCCTCCGGTTGCGTCGTTGGCAGCTACGATGCATCGGTGTACCACCTCCAGCTCCTGGAGGGCGGCACCCGCTCCGACGCCGACGACGTCGCAGCCAATAACGGCGGCTGGGTAGTGCACTCGCTCGACGTGCATCCGACCCGCCCGGGCTTCGTCCTGCAGTTCCCCTGCCCCAGCGAGGACCCCGCGCTGCTGCCCGCGGCGATGGATGCGCTGATCACGGCGGTCGAGTCCGACCCCCGTGTCGACTACCTCATGCCCAGCAAGGTCTCTCATAACGAGCCGAGGCATCACGACGCGCACCACGAAGGGCTGAGGCACCACGACGCGCACCACGAAGGGCTGAGGCACCACGATGCGCACCACGAAGGGCTGAGGCACCACGACGCGCACTACGTGCCGGGCATCTTCCCGA
>JAPOOH010000383.1 GCA_026713505.1 Chloroflexota bacterium
GGCGGGGGAGGGGGCAGAGGCACCGTTCGAGGGCACGGACTACGCCATCGTGCCGGGCCCGACGGCATCGAGCGAGGCCATCGAAGCAGTGATCGGGCTGGCCCGGTCGATAGGCGCGAGCCCGTTCTTCCTGGACGCGGTGGAGCACGACAGCTTCGTTATCGCGACCGAGTACCTGCCGTGCATCGCGTCGGCAGCGGCGGTGGACGCGGCCTCTATGAGCCCGGCCTGGCGGGACGCGCGGCGGTTGCAGGGCGACGTGTTCGCACATGCCCTGGATGCCGCTGACGGTCTCGATCCGGAAGAGCTGGCAATCGCCCTGGAGCACGCACCGGAGACGTTCACTTCGTGGCTGGACCGGCTTGCAGGCGCGACGGGAGGGCTGCGCGAGATCGCGCTCGCCAGGCAGGACGCCACGGAGGCGGCGAAGCAGCTGACCGCGCTCGCGGAGGCGCGGCAGGGGCGGCTGCGGGAGTCTCCCGCGGCCTACGCGCCGGTGCTGAACCAGGGCTTCGCGTCGCTGCTGCTGGGCGACTGGCTGGGCCAGCGAGCGCGCCGGCGGGGCTAGCCTGTCAACGCGTCAGACCCGTGGACCGAGACTGGGGGTCTGCGCGAGCTGCTCGGCCACCCACTCCAACGTCTCCGAGTCCAACTGCAGTTCGACCTCCTGGGCTGCGAGCGTCTCACCGAGCCATGACTCGAACGCCACCTCCTCCGCAAGCTGCCGGGCGACGGGGTCGAGCTCGCGGGATGGGTCGCGCGTGCTGACGACGTAGACGACGATGGCGCCATCCTCGCGCTGGAACGGGGGCGCGAACTCGAGCGGAGGAAGACTCCAGAGGAGGTCGGCGGCGGCAGGCGGCAGCGCGTCGTAGGGGAGCCAGCCGAGGTCGCCGGCAGCAGGTTCGAAAGAGTAGCGGCGCACCAATTCCTCGAATGGCACTCCTTGCGCAGCCTCGCTCTCGATACGGGCAGCGGTCTCCACGTCGGCGACGACGATGGAGTGCAGGCGCAGCTGCGGCTGCGGGTCCGGGATGGAGCGTCCGAGCGCCTCGGTCGCCTCACGCCGGAGCAGTTCGCCCTCCGCCAGGCGTTCCAGTTCGTCGACGTCCAGCCGCCGCAGGTCGGCGTACTGGCGCTTCGCCTCGGCGAGTTCGGCGCGCCCGGACGTGTCGAGGTCGGCGGGGTCCAGCTGCGGAGCGAGCTGCGCCGCGAGTTCGCGTTCGACATCCTCTTCGCTGACGGCGACGCCGAGCGTGTCCGCCTTCTGACGCAGCACCTCGTTCTCGATCAGCAGCGTGGCGGTGTCGAACGCCTGTGCACGGGCGTCGAACGGCAGGTGCTCCAGCGAAGCGTCTATCTGGTTGGCGCGGAGCACGTCCACCAGCGCGGTGCGTGGTATCGCGACACCGTTCACGCGGGCGAACCACTCCTGGCTCGGCGCGGTGTAGACGAGGAAGAAGCCGATGATCGGCCCGGCCACGAGGACGAGCAGGGCCAACCCTGCAACGAGCAGTACCGGACGGCGCGAGCGTTCGCGCCGCTCAGTGGTCCGCCTCGCCCCCCGCCCCATGGATGCCGGACTGCCCCAGCCTTAGACGCCGTAGAGCGCCGTGGGGTTGTCCGTGAGTATCTTCTCCGCGGTGGCCGAGGAGATGTCGTCGCGGGAGCGCATCTGGTTGACGCAGTGCACCTGCGCGGACGGGTCGGCGGCGAGGCGGTCGGTCGTCCCCGGGGTGTGGTGGCCGTAGTCAGTGCCGACTACAAGGTGATCCTCGCCGACGTAGTTCATCAGGTAAGGGAGGTCTTCCTCGACCTCGTAGGAGATCCACATGTTGTAGCGGTCGAAGAGGCGCGGCCCCCAGAAATCCTCGTCCGCGCGGAGCGTCCCGCGCAACTGGTACATCGCGAACGGCACCCACGATGCGCCGGTCTCGATGAACCCCCACCGCAGGTCGGGAAAGAGTTCCGGTACCTTGTTCGCGACCAGGTTCCGAAAGGCGACGACGGGCGGGATGCGCCCGTGCGTGAACGTGTGGCTGCGGCTCACA
>JAPOOH010000384.1 GCA_026713505.1 Chloroflexota bacterium
CCCCGCCTCTCCCCCCAACAGCAACCACGATCTCCGCGGCGCCCCCCCCCCTCGCTTCGTGCCCATCGACTACGCCCTGCCGTTACCCAACCTCCTTCACACCCGGTTCGCAGACCTGCTGGCCACGAACGGTGAGGAATCCGCGTGGACGGAGGTCGTCGTCAAGGACAGCCGGAACACGGCTACGATCATCAGCCAGCTCCCGGGCACCGTGTGCGAAGAGCGTACCCCTTTGCGAGACGAGTGGTCGGTCATCCTCGCCGGCCATGCTACAGTGCACACCCCCAACGGCGACCTCGACACCATGGAAGGCGACATCGTCCTGGCCGAACCGGGCACAACATACACTATTGAAACTACCGGAAACACGCCCTCCATCCGTATCCTCGTCACCGACACCAATGCCCTATAGTCGAAGGAGCACACCATGAGAGCCGCAGTCCTCGAACAGCCGAAGACCCGCGTCCCCGTCAGAGACCTCGAAATCCAGGACCCCGGCCAGGGCGAGGTCCTCCTCGACATGGTCGGTGCGGGCGTGTGCCACAGCGACTATCACTTCATCGACGGCCACATGCAGCCGTGGAGCTTGCCCTGGGTGCTGGGCCACGAGGGCGCGGGCGTCGTCCGAGATGTCGGCTCCGGGGTGTCGAGCGTCGCTCCGGGCGACAAGATCATCCTCTCGCTCGACGCCATGTGCGGGTACTGCCGCACCTGCTCGCTCGGGAGTCCCGCCCTCTGCGAGACCTACCCCCGAGTGCCGATGACCAAGATGACCCTGGACGGCCAGCCGACATACCACATACGGCCCACCTTCGCCGAGCAGACCATCGCCCTTGCCGACGCATGCGTTAAGGTGCCGGACGACACCAACCTCGTGGTTGGCTGCCTCATCAGCTGCGGCGTAATTACCGGGGTCGGGGCCGTCGTGACCCGCGCGACGGTCGAGCCGGGCGCCAGCATGGCCGTATTTGGATGCGGCGGTGTCGGGCTAAACGTCGTGCAGGGAGGAGTCCTCGCGTCAGCCGGCAAGATTATCGCCGTCGATACCGTCCCCTACAAGCTCGAACTCGCCGAACAGATGGGCGCGACGCACTTCATCAACGCCGCCAAGGAAGACCCCGTCGAGCGGATCAAGGAGATCACCGGCGGAGGGGCCGACTACGCCTTCGAGGTCGTCGGCTACCCTGCCCTCGTCCGTCAGGCCCTCGACTCCGTACGGACCACCGGTACCGCCGTGGTCGTCGGCGTCCAACCCAGCGGACAGGAAATCTCCATCGAAGGGTGGCACCTCCTCCAGGACCGCGCCCTCATCGGGGCCTTCCACGGCTCCGCACGCGCCCGCGTCGACTTCCTTTGGCTCCTCGACCTCTACAACCAGGGACGCCTGAAGCTCGACGAGCTAATCTCCCGATCACGCCCACTCGACGAGATCAACGAGGCATTTGACGACATGACCGCCGGCACCGTCGCACGGACCGTGCTCGTCTTCGACTAGCCCCCCATAAACAGCAGACGTTTATACCATCCCCTCTCCCGTCCTGGGTGAGGGAGAGGGCTAGAGCCTGCCCCGTACTTGAAACGAGGGTGAGGGTGATTCCGCCCCGGACCACACCCGTCCACCTCATACAACGAACTTCAGAAACAGGGCTCTGGCCTGTTTCGACGCTATCCAAGTGCCTCCGGCTCCTCCCGGAACAGCGACTTCACTCTCTGCCAGTCTATCGCGACCAGCCCGAGCGCCAGCCCAAAGTAGAGGAACGTAAAACGCAACCGGTCATCCGAATCCGGGAAGAACAGGTGCGCCGCGAACAGCAAGAGCAGAATCGCGCCCGCGTTCCAACTGATTACCCGCTTGGCGATCAGCATCAGCGCTGCCGCTGAGACCGCCGTCGTCAGAAGGAATTCCACCGTCTGCCTGTCGTCGAGTGGGAAACTGAGCACTTCGCCCGCCGATATGCTGAAGATCACTGCCATGCTGCCTACCAGCAACGTGAGCTGATTGACCGACGACGAGATCAGCGCCGTCATCCCTGCCACTGGATTCGCCCTCAGGCTGAACAGCACCGCCACGATGATCTCCGGCGACTCGGATGCCAGCGGCGCGATCCACTGGATCAGGATGAACTCGTCGATCCCAAAGCTCTCTCCTGTCTCGACGAGGCCGTCAACGAACGGCTCGGCCGCGATCAGAATGACTCCGGCCGCGAAGATGAACAGGAACACCACCATCGTGCGACGCCACGTAACCGGCAGGGAAGCGATTAAAGCTGCGGCGCCGATGAGTTCCGGCTCCTCAACGTCGCTGGTCGAACTGAGCCACAGATAGGCCATGTACAGCCCGATTAGGCCCACCGCAAGCAGGATGTGCACCTGCTCCATGAAGAATACCAGCAGGGTGACCACGGTCACGATGGCGAGCATGCCAATCTCGAGGCCCATTTCGCCGCGCATGTCTAGCGTGCGCCTGCGCTTCAGCCAGAATATGAGGATGACCGCCGACCAGCCCAGCCCGATCAACAGGCGGTTCGATCCCGTGACGTTTGCTGCCACTCGCGACGTCTCGGTAGTGACCCCTCCGGTCGCCGTGTCAAACGACGAACCGGCGTCCCACGCCAGAACCGCCTCGATCGCGTACTCCGGCAGCACGGCAATGAACGCCAACACCGCGATTGCCAGCGAAGCCGACACGTCCAGCTCGGCGACCTCCGCCGCCCACGACAGCAGAAACGCCCCCGCGACGATGCCTACGCCAAACACCGCCGCGGCTACGATCGGGTCGACATCAAGACCGCTGAAACGGACTACGGCTCCGGGCACTCCCAACAGCAGGAGCACCAAGATGGCCGTCCACAGCCGTGACTTATTGAGCCGTTGTCCCGATTCGGAGTCCAATGTCAGAGTGTCTGTCCTTCAACGGGCGTTAGTGAGTGTACGAAATGGGCCCGTTCGCCCTGAGCAGCATTATGCCCCGCGCACGGGACCGGGTAAGGGTGTCAGAAACTGCCGTAAAGTCTCCCACAATCTCTCCCCCACCCGGGGTGAGATATAGAGAGGGGGTTCCCCCTGACGTTAGAGAGACCATCGAAAGGCGCAAGCGCGATCCCTTTATTGGACACCCTCTTGAGGATACTCAGCGCTGGAAGTGTAGTGATCCGCCGAGGTCGCGGTCAAGGCCGGAATTTCCACTTGACCAGTGACCGGCAAGGGCACATTGACACCCTGGTCAGCCACAACTACACTCCGAACCCACCAATAAGAACCGGAGAACAACATCAATATGAACAACATCGGCGTATACGAAAAACTCGGTGTGCGGCGCGTCATCAACGCATGGGGCGTATCTACCGAGCTGGGCGGATGGTCCCAGACTGAGAATGTGACGAGGGCCATGGAGGAGGCGAATCTGGGGACGGTCGAGATGCGGGAACTCCTGCAGAAGTCAGGCGACTTCATTGCCGACCTGCTCGGTGTCGAGGCGGCATTCGTTACGTCCGGCGCCGCCGCTGCCCAGGCCCTGAGCGTGGCCGCCAGCATGGCGGGCTCCGACCCCGACCGGATCGCCCAGCTCCCCGACACCGCCGGCATGAAGAACGAGGTCGTCATACAGAAGCGCAACCGCTACATGTTCGACCGCTGCTACACCCTGACGGGGGCCAGACTCGTGGAGGCTGGGAACGCCGACGGTACGACCGAGGAGGAACTGGACGCGGCCATCGGCACCAACACCACTGCCGTTGCCTACTACATCCGCCCGCCCATCGACGACGCCATCGTCTCTCTCGAAGACACCGTTGCCCTGGCTCGGTCGCGGGGCGTGACCGCACTGGCCGACGCCTGCTCGGAGATTTACCCGCTCGACTACTTCCGCAGATGCGCGCAGTCGGCCGACCTCGTGACTGTCGGGGCCAAGTACCTGGGAGCCCCCCACTCTGCCGGCTTCGTGTGCGGCAAGCGCGACCTCATCGATGCGGTGGCGGCGCAGAGCTTCGTGGCCTACCACTACGACGGCGGCAAAGCAGTCGGACGCGCCATGAAAATCGACCGCCATGAAATCATCGGCGTCGTCACTGCTATGGAGGACTGGTTCACGATGGACCACGAGGAGCGCCTCCTCGAGTACGAGTCCCGCTTCGCCGTCATCGTCGACGCTCTCCATGACCTCGACGGCGTGAGCATGCGTCGGGTCGAGATTCCCTACTACGTGCCTTACATGCTGTACATCGACGTCGACGAGTCAATCGCCGGCAAGTCGGCGGAGCAGGTGACTGTCGAACTCGACGCCGGCAGCCCCCGCATCTGGGTAGGAGCCGAGGACGGCTCAGTCCGCGTCGTCGTTAACTGCATGACTGACGACGAAACGGCATTCGTGTCCCAGCGCCTGAGAGAGGCACTGGGAGGTGGTTAGCCTACCCCTCTCCCGACCTGGGAGAGAGTCTGCCCCGTACACCGATAAGGGGGCTGGGGTGAGGGCGATCCTTTCTACCTACTAAGGTAGGATCCGAATCTCCAAAAGCGTCTTGACCTAGCGCATTATTGTAGTTACAATATTGTAGCTTCAACGAGTTTTGGTTGTTGCACAGGACATGGGATCCCCAAAAGGACAATGCGAACCAACGGATCCACGG
>JAPOOH010000385.1 GCA_026713505.1 Chloroflexota bacterium
CGACCGGCTCCCCCCCCCCCCCCCCCCCCCCCCCCCCCCCCCCGGGCTCGTCCCCCCGGACGGGGGAGACCCGGGGGGCGCGGGCGAGCCGCAACCGCGGCGAACTCACCACCGAGGAGTACAAGCGGTTCATCCGCCAGGAGATCGAGAACTCCGTCCGCTTCCAGGAGGAGACGGGGCTGGACGTGCTCGTCCACGGCGAGCCGGAGCGCAACGACATGGTCGAGTACTTCGGCGAGCAGCTGGAGGGCTACGTCTCCACGTCCAACGGCTGGGTCCAGAGCTACGGCTCCCGCGCCGTCAAGCCCCCCATCATCTATGGCGACCTCAACCGTCCCGCGCCCATGACGGTCGACTGGATCTCCTACGCGCAGTCGCTCACCCGGCAGCCGGTCAAGGGCATGCTCACCGGCCCCGTCACCATGCTCCAGTGGTCGTTCGTGCGCGACGACCAGCCCCGCGGCGAGACGTGCCGCCAGCTTGCGCTCGTCATCCGCGACGAGGTCTGCGACCTGGAACGTGCGGGCATTCGCGTCATCCAGGTGGACGAGCCCGCCCTGCGGGAGGGGCTCCCCCTCCGCCGCGAGGACTGGGAAGCCTACCTGGAGTGGGCGGTCGATTGCTTCCGCATCGCCACCAGCGGCGTCGAGGACCGCACCCAGATGCACACCCACATGTGCTACGCCGCCTACGACGACATCATCGACTCCGTCGCCGCCATGGACGCCGACGTCATTTCCATGGAGAACTCGCGCTCCGACGGCACCCTGCTCGACACCTTCCGAACGCACCCCTACCCCAACGAGATAGGCCCCGGCGTGTACGACATCCACTCTCCCCGTGTCGCCGAGACCGATGAGATGAGCGACCTCCTCCGCAGGGCGGTGGACGTCATCCCGCCGGAACGGCTATGGGTCAACCCGGACTGCGGCCTCAAGACCCGCCGCTGGGAAGAGGTGAAGCCCTCCCTCCTGCACATGGTGGAAGCCGCGAAGGAGCTGAGGGGCCAGTCGTGAGCAGCATTGCCTACCGGCAGGCCGTCGTGTGCTTCCTCGATACCGCCGCGAAAGTGCAGCCGGAGCAGTGGGAGGCTCCCGCGCTCGGAGTCTGGACCGTCCGCGACCTCATCGGCCACGCCAGTCGCTCGATAACCCGTGTTGAGGAGTTCGGCACGCAGCGCGCCCTGTCGGTCGACATCTCCTCCGCCGTGCACCACTACCGACGCTCCCTCCGACAGCCGAGCGACGACGAGCGCGTCGCCCAGCGGGGGCGCGAAGCCGGGCGCGAGCTGGGCGACGACCCGCTCGGCACCATGAACGCCGATTGGGCGCGTTCGGAGCAGGTCCTCGACGTAACTGGCGAGGACACCATCATCGCCTACGACAACGGCGGCATCCGCTTCGGCGACTACCTGGAGACGCGCGTCTTCGAGCTCACCGTCCACACGCTGGACCTGGCGAACGCCATCGGCGTCGAGGTCGAACCGTCCCGCGAGGCGATGGGCCTGACGCTGCAACTGCTCGCCGCGCTCGCCCTCGAGTCCGGCAGGGGCGCGCCGCTCGCCCTCTCCGGCACGGGCCGCGGCCCCCTCCCGCAGGGCTACTCGGTGCTGGGGTAACCCGGCCTCTCTCCGTCCCACGGGTTCGTTATCTCGACGCCACAGCCAAGGAAGTCGTGGACGTTTCTTGTCGCGACGACTGCGCCGTTCGCGCTGGCGATCGCGGCGACCTGGCAGTCGCGCGTGTCGTATTCCCGGCCTGCCGCACGTCTGGTCGCGCCTATGGCCGCGCAGGCCTGCGCAGCGCGGCGATCGAAGGGAAGCACCTGCCCTGCAAGAAGGTCTTCAAAGAGGCGCACCGCGGCAGCGTGAAGCTCCCGGCGGCGCCACCCCTCCGGCAGCAGGGCGATGCCGACAAGGCTCTCCGCCTCGGTGATAGTCGTTGTGTACAGCGTCTGCCTTGGCTGACGGGCGACCCACTCACTTACTCTCGGGTCAGGCGCCGTAAGCATCAATTCCGTGAGCACGTTCGTATCGAGAACGAACATGGGTCATCACCTGAATTCTACCGGCTGCAGGCCGGCAAGCCTGGGGAACTCGATGCCGTCCACGCCGCCTATCGGCGCGAACAGCTCGTGGATCGCCGTTCCCAGGTCCTTCTCCAGCGCGCCATCCTCCTCCGGCGCCGCATACTCCTCCAGCGCGGCATACTCTTCCCGCGCCGCAAACTGCTCCGGCGCGGAATCCTCACCAAGCGCCGCGCGCAGGATGCGCCGCGCTTCTTCTTCCATGGAATGGCCGTGCTCAGCCGCCCTGATGCGCAGCCGTCGCTTGAGGTCGTCTTCGATGTTCCGTACGGTGATGCTGGTCATGGGTCCACTCCGATTGCAGTGCAGTCATTGTAATCATCGTTATCAGCGATTGCAATGATGGCGGTCTTCTCCCGACCGCGATTCCCACTACGCTTCCAGCGGTTTCACGAAGTTGGCGAAGTCCGTACGCTGGCGGAAGCCGGCCTTCACGAAGAACCCCCGCTCGAACGACTCAGCCGCGACGCGGTTGTTCAGCATGAGCCGCGCGCACCCCATCTCCCGGGCGCGCGCCTCCACCGCATCCATGAGCCGGTTGCCCAACCCTTGCCCTCGCTGATCAGCCCGGACGATCAGGTCGGACACATAGCCCTCTCTTCCGCCAAGCATCGGGAAGGGGACCCAGTGCACCGCGGCGTAGGCGACGACTTCACCTCCTGTCGAAGCGACGATGATCTCGCGACCGGGCTGGCCGATGCACTCCTCCACCGCAGCCCCCACCGCAGCCGCATCGGTGATACTGCCACGCTCGTGGGCAAGCGCCGACACCAGGTCTCTGATGCCGTCTACGTCCGAAGCCTGCGCCGTCCGCAGCGTGACGCTCTCCATGGCGCTCCCGGCTACCCGGCCCACGGCCCCTGCTGGCCGGACGGGCCCTGGCGCCGAAGCACCGTGCTGACCGGCGCCACGGGCTCGGACGGCGCATCGAACGCGGGGATGACCTCCTCGCCGAACAGCCGTATCGACTTGTCGACGTGCTCGGTCGGCATCCTGCCGATGTGGTGGGTGCCCGCCCACACCCTGAAGCCGAGGCCCTCCCC
>JAPOOH010000639.1 GCA_026713505.1 Chloroflexota bacterium
GGCAACAGGGTGACGGACTGAAACTCCACGAAGTTGCTGGTGATCAGCCACTTCGTCCACTGGTCCAGGACGATCACGGCCAGCGTGAGCCACAACCAGGCCCAGGCGCCAAACCTCGAAGTCGCGTGCTTGTCGACGGATACATTCATGCGTAGACCCTCTTCTCACCCGGTCCCTCAACGTTGCTAACGCATCGGCTGCAAATTTCCGGGTGCAGCGGATCGCTCCCCACATCGGAACGACGATGCCAGCAACGCGAACACTTGCTGTGACGACAAGAACCAATCTCGATCCCGGGTTTAACGCCCGTTACTGCAACATCATCCAAATCGGGAAATTCCGGTTGGATGTCGACACTCGCACTTGAAGTGATAAAGACAAAACGCAATTCATCGCCCAAGCGTTTCAGCGTGGCCGCCAGCGGGTCCGTACAGTGGACAACGATCTCGGCATCCAACGACGAGCCAATAGTCCCCTCCGCCCGTAGCGCTTCCAAGCGCCTGTTGACTAGTTGGCGAATCTCCAATATCGCACGCCAGTCCAACCCGGCATCGTCGCCGCTGGGATCCGGGATCTCATGCCAGGTCGACAACAACACCGAATCCCCACGCTCGCCCGGCAGTTCTTGCCAAATCTCCTCCGCCGTAAAGCTCAGGATCGGCGCCAGCCACCGCACCATGGCCTCGGCGATGTGATACATGGCCGTCTGCGCCGAGCGCCTGGGCACGCCCGCGGCAGGCGTCGTGTAGAGCCGATCCTTGATCACGTCGAGATAGAAACCGCCCATCTCCACCACGCAGAAATTGTGGACCTTGTGATAGATACGGTGAAACTCGTAGCGCTCGTAGGCTCGCGTCACCTCATCCTGTAGCGACCGGGCACGCTCCAGCGCCCATCGATCTAGAGAAACCATTTGTTCGTCCAACACCTGGTGCCGGTCCGGGTCGAACCCGTGCAGGTTGCCCAGCAGGAAGCGCTGCGTATTGCGCATCCGCCGGTAGGCGTCCGACACCCGGGTGAGGATCTCCCTGGAGACGCTCATCTCGGACCTGTAGTCCGTGGCCGCCACCCACAGACGCAGGATGTCGGCGCCCAGCGTACGGTAGACCTGTTTCGGTTCGATGACGTTGCCCCGGGACTTGGACATCTTGCGGCCCTGATCGTCCACGGTGAAGCCATGGGTGAGCACGCCCCTGTAGGGCGCGCGGCGGTACATGCCCACGGAGGTCAGCAAACTCGACTGGAACCAGCCACGGTGCTGGTCGGAGCCTTCCAGATACAGGTCCACCGGCATGGGAATTTCATCCCATAGCGTGCCTACAACATGGTGGCTGAAGCCCGAGTCGAGCCAAACGTCCATGACGTCGGTGACCGGCTCGTACATATCCGCGTCATCACCCAGAATCTCCCGCAGGCTCGGGTCGAACCAGGCATCGATCCCTTGCTGCTCCACGACGTCCGCCACCTGCAGCGCCAATGCCGCAGAATCCGGGTGCATCTCGCCGGATTCCCGGTGCACGAACA
>JAPOOH010000570.1 GCA_026713505.1 Chloroflexota bacterium
CGGAGAAACCCGCAGATCACCATCCTGGTCGTCAACCCGGAGAACCCCTACCACTGGGTCAGCATCAAGTGCACGGTCGCCAACGAGATCCACGAGGACGGTCCGGGGGGCGAGAAGGCCACCGAGCAGTTGGACCGCATCTGGACCAAGTACACCGGCAACGACGGCCCCTACGGGCTGCGGGACCCCTCCATCGAGGAAAAGCGCGTACTCTTCGAGTGCGCCATCGATCGGGTCGCCACCTTCGGGAAGCCTTGAGCGCACGGCACCGCTCAGCGCCCCGGGCCGTAGAGCCCCAGCCGCAGCGTCGGGTCCCCGGGAGTCCAGTCGTGGCGAAACTGCGAGCGCTCCCCCATCTCGCGGGTACGCTCGAGCAGGGTGCGCCCGAGGAGAAGCTGTCCGGGCTCCCAGGCCGCGAGCGCCTCGAGAGGATCGCCTTCCGCCTCGCGGAGTGCGTCCCGGAGTCCCCAGGCGTCCGCACAGGCCTTGGCGGTGCCGGCCGCGGCATGAGGCCGCACCGCGAACGCCGCATCGCCGACGAGGCACACGCGGCCGAACGCCATGCGCTCGATCTCGATGTCATAGATGACCTGCACGAAGGGTTGCGCGCACTTCTCGAGGATTTCGGCGATGGGCGGGGCCATGTGCTCTCGGGCGAAGGCACGGGCCCACTCGACGTGGTGAGCGCCTACCCTCCCGGGAGGAATCGACAGCTCATGGCGCGTTCCATCGTCGCCGGTGAGCAGCGTGTCGAGCTCCGGCCCTTCCGCGTAGTTGTGGTACCAGACGAGATTGGCGAGGCGCCGGCCGGGGTCGATCTCCCCCTCGGGGCCGGGAATGGGATAGGCGAGCACATGCCCGTCCGGAAGCACGCAGTAGGTGAGCGCGCTGCCGAGCGCCGCCGCCGTGTCCGGCGAAAGCACCGCTTCCGGCAGGGTCGCGCGCCATGCCACGTAGCCCGCATAGCGGGGCTGCGCCGCGGGAAGGAGCCCGGCGCGTGCGCTCGAGGCAATCCCGTCCGCGCACACCAGGAGATCGGCGCGGTGTGCCGCGCCGCCGGCGAGGCGTATCGAGACTCCCTCCTCGTCCCGATGGATACCCGTCACTTCGCAACCGAGGTGGTAGCGCGCGGTATCGAAGCAGCTCAGCAACCCTCGGTAAATCGTGCTCCACGAAGAGAAGCGATAGTTCATCACTTCCTCGTGCACGGTGGCCCCGCCGACATCGAGGAAGCGAAGCCAGGGCAGCTCGATTTCCACCCGAGCGGCATCGAGCAGCGCGCTCTCCCGGAAGTAGCGCACCGTCATCGGGTGCATCCCGATCCCCGCGCCCCGGGATTCCAGCGCCCGGCTCGAACGCTCGAACACGTCCACTTCGCAACCGAGGTCGCGCAGCACGAGCGCTGCGGTGAGACCCCCGATGGATCCGCCTATCACCGCGACTTTCGGCCATGCACTCACGGTTCCGACTCTCTCCCCCCGCAACAGAGCAGAATGCAAAGGGTGCCATGAGACAGATCTTTCCGCCCGCATCCTCCGAGGCGAACTCCTATTTCCGCACCAGAATGAAAGCCGGGTGCAGCGCCGCGCACCGGGCCTGGCGAATCGGTGCGTTGCTCGCCGCGGTCGCCCTGTTCGCGGCGGGGTGTGCCAAACCGACGCCCCAGGGGCAGTCGGACATCTGCACGGTCTTCGACCAGTTCCCGGACTGGTACGACTACGCCCACGACTC
>JAPOOH010000386.1 GCA_026713505.1 Chloroflexota bacterium
ATTGACCGACGCGGTAAAGGTGAAGACGCGGCTCACGTAGCAGGCGCCGTTGTCGGTCAGGACGCGCTCGACCGTGATGCCTTGGCGGTCGAAGTGGGCAAGCGCCCGGAGCAGGAACGCGGTCGCGGTTGCGCCGCGTTCGTCCGCTAAGGCCTCGGCGTAGGCATAGCGGGAGTGGTCATCCACGGCCACATGGAGGAAATCGAATCCGAGGCGGGGGCCGCGCTTAGGGCCACTCTGAGTCTCTGCGAACCTGGGCAGAATACGCTTGCCGCCACCCTGCGGGATGCGGCGTTGCCCTCCGATCCTGCTCCGGTATGTCACCGCGCGCCTAGTTCAAAACACCTGCATCTTCAACCGCTGGACCAAGCCTTTCCCCTTGCGGTAGGCGACAAGGCTAGGCGCTATTCCTACAACCCACCCGTCACCACCGTCGCCGTGCCCGCACTGGTCAGCGACTCATCGGCGCCCTCATCATCCGTGAAGGTAACCAGCACCTTGATGACCTTCCCATTGTCCGATGATTGCACCGTGTAGGTGGAACTCGTCGCTCCGTCTATTTCGGTGTCATCGGCCAGCCACTGGTAGCTGTAGGAAACATTGGTCAGCCCGTCGGTATCTGAGATGTCGGACGTGCTTGCCGTCAGGGTTTGGCCCACCTGCGCCGTGCCGCTGATGGTCGGGGCGCCGGTTGCTGCGTTGTTTACCAACACACTGACATCCAGCGTGCAGTTATCCACCGTTTCCGGCTCATCCGTCACCGCGTCCACACACGCGTAGTAGTAATAGGTGCCAACTGTCGAAGGCGCGGTCAGAGCAATCGAATGAGCGCTCTGCCCATCCGCCGCGATGGCGGCAACCGTGTTGGTGCCCACCTCTTCGTCCGACGGCGAGATTAGGTAAGGTGTCGTGCCGCGATAGAAGCGAAGCGTCGTCGCCTCCGACTCTGAATAACCTATGTTGAACACGGTCGTCGACAGGTTGAAAGACCCCCCCGGGGCCGGGCTGCTATCGCTCTCCAAGACGCCCATAAACAGGTCCGGAGCGAGCTCCGGTACAATCGCAGCTGTTCCGTCGCTGGTCAGCGACTCATCGTTGCCCAAATCGTCGGTAAAGGTCACCTGCACCTTGATCACCTTGTCCTCGTCGGATGCCTGGAGGGTGTAGGTTGAGCTCGTGGCCCCGTCGATTTCGGTGTCATCGGCCAGCCACTGGTAGCCGTAGGTTACGCTGGTCAGCCCGTCGACGTCGGAGATTCCGGATGTGCTGGCCGTCAGGGCCTGGCCTACCTGTCCCGTTCCATTGATAGTAGGGGAGCCGACTGCGGGAGTGTTCGCGTTTGCGGCTGCACGAGTGATCGTCGCGGTGTAGGACTCGGTGGTTACTCCGTCCTCGGCAGTAACCACGACCGTGATAACATTGACTCCCACTGCCAGCGAGACCGTATGGTCGGCGTCTTCCACGCCGGCAATCTTGACGACGTAACTTGACCCTAGGTGCCAGGGCTCCGGCGTCACGGTTGTCTCGGAGACATCGTGGGAGACGCTTGCCTCCCATGGTAGGTAATGAACCGAGTTGTACGCGCCATGGCCCACACCGAGCCCGATGTCGATATCGCTCAACAACAGCTTCCTCAGCCTTGCGTTGGTCGAAACCGTCGCAGGACGCTTAACGGTTACTGTGTACGTCTTGGTGCTCGTGCCGTCCTGTGCGGTGACTACAACCGAAATGACGTTGTCGCCTGTGGCCAGCGGAATGACGCCGTCATCGTCTTCGACGCCGTTCAGCTTGACGACATAGCTTGAGTCCACATGGTCAGTCTTGGCTGTGACGGTCGTCTCCGTAGTTGTGTGGGCAACACCCTCGTGTTCCTTGACTGTGTAGGAAATTGTTTGACGGGAAAAGGAGCCGAAGTCCACATCGCTCAGTGTCAGGGCGCTGAGGGTGGCGTTCCTCGAGGCGTAATGACGGTAGAGAATTACCTCGTAGGTAGTGGTCGTATCGCCATCCTCAGAAGTGACCGAGACCCTGACTGTCGTAAACCCTTCGTTCAGCGGAAAAACGCCGTCATCGTCTTCGACGTCGTCCACTTTGATGACGACGCTTGCCTCTGGGTCCCCTAGTGCGTAGGTAAGGGTGGTTTGGCTGGTGGCATAGGGGAGGCCGCCAAAGTTCTCGTACCACAACCAGCTAGGCCTGAAGGGTTGTCCGTCCGACCGATCTTGAACAACTATACCGCTCATCTTCAGGTCGCAGAGATTAGCAAATGAGGCATCCAGGACGGTGACGGCTACTGTATAGGTCTGTGTCGTCTGCCCATCCTCAGCCGTGACCTCGACGGTGATGTTGTTGCAGCCCGAGCTAAGCGAGATTACCTCGTCGTCGGTGTTAAGGTTTTTCTTGATTACGTAGCTCGCCCCGGAGTGGGTGGTCGTAGGCGTCACGGTAGTCTCCGTGACTGTGTTGGCGACACTTGCCGTGTACGAAGTGGTTCCGGATGCAAACGTGCCGAAATCCACATCGCTCAGCGTAAGGCCGCTAAGCGTGGCGTCGGTGCTCTGGCCCTGAGCCGAAACGAAGGGCCTACCGTCGAGCCCTAGAAGTCCTACGAGCCCTACAAGCACGGCTGCCGTGAGCGCCCATGCCAGTCCCGACTTGAGGGCGGTTCTCCTTCCGGCCATCCGGTTCTCCTTGTAATTCGACTTCCCGGCTACTCATTCAAGCATGAGAAGTGCCAGACCCCCTGGTTGCACAACGGCGGAGGACAGCCTGCATAAGTCCTCTCTTATCCGTGGCCACAGCATGACCGATACCTTCCCGTAAGTCTGTGCATGCGCAATTACGGACTGTTGCCTCCTGCGATGTGCGCGTCCCCATACCCGCAGCCAGGGCGTTGTGCACAGTCCACTACGGGTTATGTGCACGGTAAGCGGATGCAATGGGCCGACACGGCATGGCGTTCACTCGGAGTCTAGGTAACAGTTGCTGGACATACTGTCCGCCGAAGTTGCATCCGATACCACATGTTCAGAACAGCACAACGTTCCTCACAGCGGGTACCAGGGATAGTGCATCCCAATGGCCTGCAACCCGCCCACGCTCGGATCCTCGAACTGACAATGGCCTCTGCATGCGCGCAAACGAATCTCCCGGCAACACGGCCCACCATGTGCGTCTGACGATGACGGGACGGAAGACCTACGGTACGAGCGTAGACGGCTCCTCTGACCAGACCCAGTAGCCCCTGCCGTTCACGATCTCGGGCGGTTCCGTATCATCTGGTGTGCCAGCATCATCGTCGCGCGGGATGAGGCGCACCCAACGGTTGCGCGGCGTGTCGAAGGTATAGGCCATGCGCCATGGGATGGTGGCGAAGTAGTGGTCCGCCTCGCCACCTCCGCCATCCTCGGGTCCCGGCGGCTCGCCCTGCTCGTTGCGGAATAGGTCTATGACCCCCAGCAGGTTCCACCCGTGCGTCACCGGCACGGACGGCAGCTTCTCCCTCCGCTCCTGATCCGGTATGTCCACCGCGATGGTTTCGGCAGCGATGGAGAACATCCAGTACCCGTAGCCCCCGACGATCTGCTCCAACCTCCCTCGCCATACGCCATCATCCAGGATGGCCGTACGCCAGTCGCCGTCCTGGTAGGAGAGCACGGGAGTCACGAGACCACGGGACGGGACAACGTCGCCCAGGGCGGGTTGCTCCGGCGTCCCGGGAAGCGATATCAGGTTCCAGCCCGGCGACAGCTGCACCTCGTAGGGCGGTTCTTCTGCGCCGAGCGGGTGAACGTGCACGTCGAAGTGCTCGTGGTTGCCGGCATCGTCCATCGCCGTGTACTCGACGTCGTGGTGGCTCTCTCCGGGATTGTGGGCGAGGAGCTCGAACGCCCCGCTGTTCAACCGTGTCAGCAGGGGCATCGCATCCTCCCCGTCGAGCGTTATCTCCGTGATTGTCACGGTGCCGTGCGAGTCGCTGAACTCGCCCTTTTCGTACTCCAGGCCCTCCTCGGAGAAGTCGAGCCGCACGAAGAGGTCGACCTCCGACTCGTCGTCGTCGTGCCGCCGGAACGTGACGTGTTCGCGGGGCCTGACTCCGCCGTTGAACTGCCGGTCAACCTCGAGCAATAGTCGCGCGTCGTCCATCGCATAGAGGTCGAGCGCGTTGCCCAGGGCGGGCGGCGCCCCCTGTTGGTGGTTTGTGGGCGTCCAGCCGGGAGTCGCGCCGGTGTTGCCATGCTCGTCCTCGCCCACTATCACAAGGCCGAACAGGCCGTCGAAGCTGCCGAGTTCGGATGCGGTGTACGTCCTACGCCAGTGTTGCTCCTCGTCGTGCCTAGCGAGCGAGGCTCCCGCCCGGAGTCCTTCCCCGATAGTGTAGTCGTAGAACTGCTGACCGGGTCTCCCCGGCCCTGCACCGGGGAAGAATACCCCTCCGGGCCCGAGCGGCCGTCCCGGTGTGAATGGAGGCTGCTGTCCCGGTATCGCTGGGTTCTCTATCTCCTGGGCCCGGATGCCGGTGAAATAGAGCGCCGGGCGGCCCGCCAACTCCTCGTCCGCCATCACGTCCACGACGAACGACTGCTCGCCGTTCACGACCGGGCGGCCGGAAGAGGAGCCAGAGATGCTGTGCGTCGTGAAGTCGGGGTCCACGCCTTCCTCCACCGCAACGACGCGCACGGTGAAGCCGGGGCCGATGCCGTCTCGCGACGTGATCACCTGCTGTTCGTTCGCGTTGCCCGCGACGTCCTGCAGCGCGCCGGCTCTGAGCACGATCTCCGGCGTCTCGTCCGGCTGCAGCGGCCACGCAAGGCGAACGTAGAGCCGCGATCGCGGGTCTACCTCATGCTCCTGGGAGACCCCCGCCGTTCCGATCAGCTGGGTAACGGTTTCGAATGCACCCTCCGGCGCGTGGGAGTGGACCACGTCGACCACCCGGTTCCAGGAGACGCCGATCCTGCCGGCGACGAAGCCCGCGTCGCTGACCGGCTCGCCGAAATCGAGCATGATCCAGGAGCGGCTGGCGACCTCCCTGTTCCGCTCGTGGTCGAACGCGATGCCGGTCCACGCCTCCACGACGGACGGCGGGGTCACGTCGTGAATACTGCCGGTCGCGGACACGTTGCCCACGCGGTCGACGGCGCGCAGCCCCAGTTGGTGGCGGCCCGCGCTCAGGAAATCAACGTCCGCGGAGAAGTAGTACGTCACGCCTGGGCGCTCGCCCAGCATCTCCCAGTCGCCCGAGTCCGTGATGTCCGGCGCGTCCCTAGGGTCCTGTCCACCCTGCGCCACTTGCAGGTCGATGTCGGCGGCCTTGCCGTTCAGCCGGACGGCCCCTTCATTCGCGATGGTGAGAGGCTCCTGATACGTCACGTTGTCGCCGTCCGCGTTGACCGGCTTGTAGTCGCCGTCCGGCGTGATGACGAGTTCGCCGTCGTGGCGGAGGCCGGAGTCGATGTCGTGCACCTCGAACGTGATGCGGCCCTTGTGCGCCTCACGCCTGTCCTCCGGGGTTACTTCGAAGAACTCCGGTCCTTCGCCGTCGACTTCGACGGACACCGTGCCCGCACCTGCCACCCTGATGGAGACATCACCGCGATGACGCGCGAGAACGGTGGCGAGCCGGGCGCCGCCAACGCCCGCAGCGTAGTCGCCGCACGACGGGCCGTCGCTGGACACGTGCCCCTGTCCGGAGCGCGGGTCGAGTATGCGCACGAACGCCTGGTAGTGCCTGTCCGATGTCGCTGCCATCTGTACGGTGATGACTTCACCGCCGGTACTCACCTCCGCGATCGCGCAACCCTCCTCCGTAGCCGTCACACCGGCCGCGGCCGCGGAGATGAGGAGAGTGTTGTAGGCGTCGGGGCTGTTGGAGGCGTAGAGCGCCCCGTCGAACAGCGTTGGGCGCGGTGCCACACGCGGGTCGTGCAGGAAGGCGAGATCGCCTGCGGTCAGTGAGCCGGGCGTATTGCCGAGGGTTGCCGAGGCGGGGGGCGGCTCCACAGGCAGGGAGACGATGTCGCCGGTCGGCTCGTACATGGCCCGCCGCATCTTCTCCGTCTGCGCGTCCGCGATGTCCGCGAACACGCCGACGCTGAGTCCCTCAGTGTCTATCCTGCCCTCTGTGCGCTGGTCGAACGGCTGGCCCGAGGCGGACGGCGCGAATAGGAGAACGAGTGCTGCCGCCGTAAGGCTTGTCTTCAGAAGTTGACTTGTGATGCGGCATGCCATGCTGGGTGCAGGTGATTCCGTGGGAGCCTGTGAGACCGGGGGAGCGTCCTCGAAAAAGGGGTCACTGGCGCTGGCTCTGTCGCTTCATATCCGGGATTCAGCTATCCGGTCCGTCGTGGTGCCAGCCGGAGCCAAACACCAGGCCGTCATGCTCGACGAGCCAGAAGTGCTTGTCCTCCACCTCTCCGGTCGCCGGGTTCACGTCCTCGTGGTTCACCCACACGCCCTGCTCGCTGGCCTGGAAGGAGCCGTCGTCGAGCATCTCCTGCAGATGCACGGCGAAGTCCTCGGCGTTGTAGTGGCCCAAGACCTCACCGTCCGGCGTTGCGATGAACACGTACCACTGGGCGTCGACGCTCTCGGGATCGTTATAGTAGGCCAGCGTCGCGTCCAGCCCGGCGGCGCTGTAGCGGGCGATGGCCTCATCCACCACGAACTGCGTGTACGCGTCGGCTGAGACGTGCCAGCCCGAGGCGAAGAGCAGCCCATCGTGCCGCACCACCCACACGTGCTTGTACTCGAGGGCGCCCGTGTGGTCGTCCCCGATGCCCCCGCTCTCCGGGTTCCGGAACACGTAGGAGACCCACTTGCCCTCCTCCGTGGCAGACAGCACCTCCGGCGCGAAGTAGTACCCGGTGGCGTCCGTGCCCACCCAGCCCTTCAGGTCCAGTCCCAGGCGGTCCGGGTCGGGGTGCCCGATGACGAGGTCGTTCTCGTCGACGATGAAGACGTACCACTGGCCGTCCACGCTCTCTTCACGGTTGTAGTGGGCGAGGGTGGCGTCGAGCCCCTGTGCTTCGTAGCGGCTGATAGCGTTGTCCACGAAGAACTTCGTGTACTCGGCAGGAGCCAATCTGGGCGGGATGGAGGCCACGACCCCGCGGGCTATCCGCTCCACGTCCTCGGTGGTCAGTCCGGGCTCAGGCTGCGCAGGCGTGGGAGCCTTGGCCAACTCCTCGCGTACTATCTCCTCCACCTCCTCGCGGGACAGGCCCGCGTCTTCACTCCCGCAGGAGATGACGAGAATGGAGGCGGCGACGGTCAACACCGACAACGCCAGTGCGCGCAAACCTGGTCTAATCACCTGCATCATCAACCGCTGGGCCAAGTCTCTCCCCTTTGTGTAGGCGACAAAGCAAGGCGGCATTCCTACAACCCACCCGTCACCACCGCCGCCGTTCCCGCGCTGGTGAGCGACTCACTGTTGCCCGCGTCGTCGGTGAACGTGACCCGCACCTTGATCACCTTGCCGTTGTCGGATGACTGGACCGCGTAGGTGGAGCTCGTCGCTCCGTCGATGTCGGTGTCGTCAGCCAGCCACTGGTAGCTGTAGGACACGTTGTCCAAGCCGTCGGGGTCGGCTATGCCGGACGTCTCTGCCGTCAGGGTCTGGCCTACTTGGGCGGTTCCGCTGATGGTCGGCGCCCCGGTGGGATCCTCGTCCGCGTCCGTCACCGTGACCGTCACGTCTCGCGTTATCGTGTTGGCGCCGTCGGTCGCGTTCACGGTCACGTTGTATACGTTGTCCGTATCGGCGTCGGTGGGAGTCTCGTAGTCGGGAGTGGAAGTGAAGGTCAGTACTCCGAAGTTGCGCTCGTCATTGGTGATGGTGAAATCGCCGCTGTCGTCTCCCGTCAACGACCACGTGACGGCCTTGTTCTGGCGACTGCTTGAGTTGTCCCTGGCGTAGTACGACATCGAGAAGGTACTGTCGTTCTCGGTCGCGTTCTCGATGTTGTACACGCTTCCTCGTAGGAGGAACGCCTGCCCGCGCGCCACGTTCACCGTGTAGATATTCCGGGTGGCGTCGTCCTCAGCTGTCACAAGGACTGTGATGACGTTGTTGCCCTCCGTAAGCCGAACCGCGGGCGTGTCGGTGAAATAGAGAGAATCGTTGTTCCTGACCTCATAGTAGGCATCGGAGTCGTTCACAGTCGGGGTGACAGTGGTCTCCGACACGGTGTCCGCGACGGTGACGGCATAGGAAGTCGTGGCCGAGGAGAACGTGCCAAAGTCGATCCCGCTCAGGGTCAGGCCGCTGAGGGTGGCGTCGGTCGCGGACCCTGCCTCCACACGGATGATAGTCAGGTAATAGATGCGGAAGTGCGTGTCGTCCGGGGCCGTCACTTCCACCGTGATGAAGTTCGTGCCCACGTCTAGTGGGACTGTCCCGTCGGAGTCGGTCACACCTCCCTTCTTGATGACGTAGCTCGCGCCCGATTGGCTCAGCGTGGGTGTAACCGTCAATTGCGACAGGCTGTTCGGAGCGTTGCTCTCGTAAGCGTGTGTCTCGGGTGCGAACGTGAGGTATTCCCCGCGATTGAAGCCGTTACAACAGCCGTGGCCGCCATGGTCCTGCGCATATACCACGCCGCCCAGGGTCAGGGCGCTCAGCGAGGCGTCCGCCTGCTGGGATGCCGTCGAATCGGCGTGTTCATAGATGCTTCTCCCAAATGAAGGCACGCGCAGCGTTATCGATTCCTCGATGACAGTGGAGCCCTCGCTGTCCTTGAGCGTCACCACGTACTTGTACAGTGCGCCCGGCGTAGGACTCTGGCCGAAGCCTGTCCCGAGGAACGTATACGCGCCGCCCAAATCCCTGCTGAAGGTCCGGTTGATGCGATCAACGGGCCCCGACGACACGAACTCGGTGCCGTTGTGCTCGTACCGCTGCACCTCGAGCCTGATGATGCCGCGATTCCTTGGGTAGTTCATACCCAGTTGAACGTAGCCTAGGTCGAGGTAGAGGACCCGGAGGTTCATGGGAGGGTCGTCCGTCGACAGCACGCCCGTCGTGGCATCATCTGCTGCTGCACGATTGATCGTTGCGGTGTGGGTCTCGGTGGTAGTGCCGTCTTCGGCGGTGACATCGACCGTGACGACGTTGCTGCCCACGGCCAGCGAGATGGTGCGGTCGGTGTCTTCCACGCCGCCGACCTTGACGACGTAGGTCGCACGCGAATCATCGAGTGTGGCTGTCACGGTTGTCTCGGAGACGCTGTGGTAGACGTTGGCCTTGAACGGTCTCACGTAGGAGCTGCGGCCCGGGCCGATCCCGAGGTCTATGCCGGTCATCGCCAGGCCGTCCAGCGAGGTGTCGGTGGAGGCCGTACGGGTGACGGTCACGGTGTAGGTCTGCGTCGTATCCCCGTCCTCAGCTGTGACCTCGACGGCTATGACATTGTCGCCCGCGCCAAGGGAGATCGTCGCGTCATCGCCGGCTACGCCGCCGAGCTTGATGACGTAGCTCGCCCCGGAGTGGTTGGTCGTTGGCCTTACGGTCGTCTCCGTGACCGTGCTCTCGACGGTGGCGGTGTAGGTGGTGGTGCCGGATGCGAACGTGCCGAAGTCAACGCCGCTCAGTGTCAGCGCGCTGAGGGTGGCGTCGGTGTTCTGGCTCTGGGCAGAAACGGAAGGCCGACTGTCGAGCCCCAGAAGTCCTACGAGCCCTACAAGCACGGCTGCCGTGAGCGCCCATGCCAGTCCCGACTTGAGGGCGGTTCTCCTTCCGGCCATCCGGTTCCCCTTGTAATTCGACTTCCCGGCTACTCATTCAAGCATGAGAAGTGCCAGACCCCCTGGTTGCTCAACGGCGGAGGACAGCCTGCATAAGTCCTCTCTTATCCGTGGTCACAGCATGACCGATACCTTCCCGCAAGTCTGTGCATGCGCAATTACGGACTGTTGCCTCCTGCGATGTGCACGACCCCATGCCCACATCCGAGGCATTGTGCACAGTCCATTAGTGGTTATGTGCACGGTCAGCGGAGGCGATGTGCCGGTAGTGCATGGCGTTCACGCGGAGTTTCCGCAACAGTTTCGGGACATACCGTTCGCCGAAGTCGCATCCGATGCCATGTTCAGAACAGCACGAGGTTCCTCCCAGCGGGTACCGGCGATAGTGCATCCCAATGGAATGCAACCCGCCCGCACTCGCATCCCGGAACCGGCAAAGGCCTCCGCATGCGCGCGAACGAATGTCTCGACAACCCCACGCACGATGTGTATCTGACGATGACAGCCGAGCGTGACGAGCAACGGTTGAGAGCGGCCCAGGCAGGGTTCGCCATGAGGGCCTACCGCGAGTCCTTCCTCTCCGATGACGGCCAACGCGGGCTGAGCCAGGAGGCGCTGC